>CAYMYP010000001.1:0-1994 GCA_964394705.1 uncultured Candidatus Saccharibacteria bacterium
AGGGAACAGCGCAAGAGATATTAAGCAAAGAATAAGAGGATGGCAAGAGCTTCAAAGAGCTTGGATAGTAAATGGACTAAAACCGCCAAAATTTTTTATTTTAAGAAGGATAATCACTAAAATTTTTCAATTTAATGTATTGCGATAGCGTTAAGAGATTATAGATTTATTGTCTTAATTATGATATAGTGTTTTTAAATGAATGACTTTGGCGGATTAGAAACAACAAAAGATATAGTTTATTTTGGTAGGACTAATTTTAGGGGCGCAAATAGGCTTTTTGGGATTAAACGTCAAGATAGGCGCCAGCATATGTATGTTGTTGGGAAAACTGGCACTGGTAAAAGCGCGCTTTTACATAATTTAATTGTGCAAGATATTTTAAATGGCGAAGGGCTTTGTTTAATTGATCCGCATGGCGAGCTTGTAGAATCAATTTTAGAAAAAATTCCTGAAAACAGAATTGATGATGTAATTTATTTTGACCCATCAGATACTGATTATCCAATTGGTTTTAATGTTCTAGAAGTTTTGGATCCGCAATATAAACATTTAGTTGCTTCAAGTTTAATGGGAATTTTTACTAAAATTTGGGCAAATGTTTGGTCAGCAAGAATGGAATATATTTTAAATAATACGATTTTAGCTTTGCTAGATATGCCAAATTCAACTCTTTTAGGTATTAATAGAATTTTAACTGACAAAGAATACAGACAAAAAGTTATTGAGAATGTTAAAGATCCGATAGTAAAAGCTTTTTGGGTAAATGAATATGAAGAGTGGCGTGATCAATTTAGAAATGAGGCAATTGCTCCAATTCAAAATAAAGTTGGCCAGTTTTTATCTACTGATATTATTAGAAATATTGTTTGCCAACCAAAAAGCACTATTGATATTTTTGATATTATGAATTCAGGCAAAATTCTTTTAATTAATGTTTCTAAAGGAAAAATTGGAGAAGACAATTCCGCTCTTTTGGGAGCAATGTTTATTACTAAAATTCAAATGGCTGCAATGGAAAGAGTGCGCATCCCCGAAGATCAAAGAATTGATTTTTATCTTTATGTTGACGAGTTTCAAAATTTTGCAACTGATTCTTTTGCAAATATTTTATCCGAAGCGAGAAAATATAGATTAAATTTGATTTTGGCGCATCAGTATATTGGCCAGCTTATTACTGATGTTTCACAAAAAGTAAGAGATGCTATTTTTGGAAATGTTGGCACAATGATAACTTTTAGAGTTGGGGCTGCTGATGCTGAATTTTTAGAAAAAGAATTTGCTCCTGAATTTAGCGCGGAGGATATAGTTAATTTATCAAATTATAATATTTATTTAAAAATGATAATTGATGGGGTTTCTTGCAGACCTTTTTCTGCAACAACTTTGCCTCCGTTTAAAATCAAATCAAATGTTTTAGCCAAAGAAAAAATAATTGAAAATTCAAGGAAAAAATACGCTGTTCCAAAATATTTAGTTGAAGAACAAATTAAAGATTTTTCTAGTGGTAATATTGGGGTTTTTGAAATTGGTGATTTTAAAAAAGAAGAATCTAATAAACAGCCAACTAACAAAAACAATGCCGCTAAAAGTAATTTTTTTGCTAAAGATCTTGCAGATTTGGGGATAGAATTTGCTTTTAAAAAAAGTGGAAACCAGCAAAAAAAAATGAAGAATGGTAAATCTGACAAAGAACAAAATCATAAAAATATAAAAAATAAAAACATATTTAATATTGCCCAGCCAAAATTATCCAATAAGCAAAATAATAATATTTCTAATGCCTCTTTAGAATCTCAAGATGAGTTTGAAATTATTAAGATTAAAGAAGAGCTTAAAAGGATTTTAGATAAATTAGAGCATTTAGAAAATAAAAAATCTAATGGACAAAAGCAAAGCAATTAAAAAACAATTTGATATTATTACAATCTTCCCTAAAATTTTTAATTCATTTTTAAAAGAATCTTTGATTAAAAAAGCTCAAGATAAAAAAT
>CAYMYP010000001.1:2061-10690 GCA_964394705.1 uncultured Candidatus Saccharibacteria bacterium
AGGTCTTTTGGCGGCGGACCGGGAATGGTTTTAAAAATTGAGCCGATTTATAAAGCGGTAAATTATATTGCTAAAAAAAATAAAAATAAGAAAAAAAGAGTTATTTTATTTTCGGCTAAAGGCAAGATTTTAAATTACCAAATTTTAAAAAGATTATTAAAATACGATGATTTGATTTTAATTTGTGGGAGATATGAGGGAGTTGACGAAAGAGTTGCAAAATATATTGCAGACGAAGAAATTTCTATAGGTCCTTATGTTTTAAATGGCGGGGAGCTTGCTGCAATGGTTTTAATTGAGTCGCTTTCAAGGCTTGTGCCTGGTTTTTTGGGTAAATATGAATCATTGGAATATATAAAAGGCTTTTATCCTGTTTATACCAGGCCTGCTTTGTTTTCTCCTCAAAAAGAAGTAAAATGGGGTATACCGCAGGTTTTGCTTAGCGGTAATCATAAAAAAATAAAAGAATGGCGCCAAAAACAATCTAAAAAATATGAAGGGAAAATTCAATAATCCAGAAGGCAATAACCAAGAAGGAAACAAACTTTTTTCTAAAGAAGAAATGGATCGAGCTTTTTTAGATTTACTTATTGACTCCTCGATGCATTTATTAGGTAAAATAAAAGGAATAGAAGATATCCCTCGCCAATTTAAATCAAAAGCAGAAGAAGATTTTAATAAATTTATAACAATATTAAATGAATATTTTGAAAAACACAAAAAAATCATAGGATCTTTTGAGTATATTCAAGAAAAAGACCCAAATAATATATGGTTAGATATAATTGAAATTATAGGTTCTAGTGGACAATTAGATGAAAATAATTCAGGCGAAATATTTAATTTGCTTAAAGAAAAGATAAAAAAAAGAAGAGAAGGCGCAGATATTCAATGATTTTACATAATTTTTTTATTTCAAATGCTTTTGGCTAATAAATTTTTAGTTATAGCGCTTGTTTTTATTTTAGGAGTATTTTTAGCAAGTTTAAATTCATCAATTTTGTTTTTGGTTTCAATCTCTTTTTTTCTTTTTTTGTTTTTAAAATCAAAAGAAAAATTAATTTTTGTTATATTTACAATTTTAATTTTATTTTTTGGATTTTTTTATTTTCATTTTAGAGTTTTTTTAAAAGAAAAAAATCAAAATATTGTTTTTAACCAAAATATTGTTTTTCGGGCTAAAATTATAAGTCCTGTTTATAAATATGAAAAATATCAAAAATTTAATATAAATTTAATTGCGCCGCTTCAAGGCAAAGCTGAGGTTTTAATTGATTTTTTTAATAATTATAATTATGGAGATGTTTTAGAAATTGAAGGATTAATTGAAAAAAATAAAAATTTTTATGAAGCGCCAAAAGTTATTTTTCCAAAAATAAAAAAAATTGGGTTTGAACCGGATTCTAAAATTTATTTAAATCTTTTAAAAATTAAAAATTATTTTTTAACTCAAATTAAAAAATATTTATCAAAAGATGAAGCGGCTTTAGCAAGTGGAATTTTATTAGGTGAAAGAACTGATTTTAGCAATAACTTGAGACAAGCGATGAATAATTCCGGGACAACTCATATTGTGGCATTGTCAGGATATAATATTAGCGTTTTAATTTTAATTTTTTTATCAATTTTTGTTTTTATTTTCGGAATAAGAAAAGCAATTATTTCTACGCTTTTATTTGTTTTACTTTTTGTGATATTAGCAGGTGCAGAGGCTTCGGTTGTGCGAGCTGCAATTATGGGCTCTTTGGTAATTTTGGCAAAATTTTTTGGAAGATTTTATAGTTTTTGGCATTCAGTTTTATTTGCCGCAGTAATTATGGTTTTTATTAATCCTTTGGTATTGGTTTTTGATTTGGGTTTTCAGTTGTCATTTTTAAGTTTGCTTGGAATTAGTTATTTTAAGCCAATTTTTTTAAATGTTTTTAATTTTAAAGAAAATGATTTTGGGTTTTTAAATTGGAAGGATAATTTAACTACAACTTTAGCTGCTCAACTTGCGGTTGCTCCGCTGCTTTTGTTTAAATTTAATAGTTTTTCTTTGTTTTCTTTTTTGGCAAATATTTTAATTTTAAGTTTTGTGCCTTTAGTTATGGCGCTTGGTTTTGTTTTGGGAATTTTTGGAATTTTTAATTTTTTAGGATTTATTATTGCAATATTTCTTTCTTTTGTTTTAAAGTATCAAATATTTGTAATGGAAATTTTTTCTAAACTGCCGCAATTAAATAATAATATTTTTTCAATTATAATAATTTTTGTAATTTATTTGTTTTTGTTTATTTTTGGTTTTAAAAATAAATTTTCAAAAATTTAAATATGGAAAAGCAATTTAAAAATATTTTTTTTACAATTTTAGTTTTGTTGATTGGGTTTGATATTTTTTTATGGAGCAATATTTTTTATTTTTATAAAAACAAGCCAGAAATTTATTTTTTAGATGTTGGGCAGGGAGATAGCAGTTTAATAGTTTTGCCAAATAATGTTTTAATTTTGGTTGATGCTGGGCCAAATGTTTCTATAAATCCAGCGCTTGCTCAAATTTTCCCCAAATTTAGAAATTATATTGATTTAGCAATAATTACGCATCCGCAATTGGATCATTTTGGAGGATTTTTTGATCTTTTGGATAGATATGATTTTGGAACTTTTATTATTAATGGAAAAGAAGGAGATGAAAAAATAAAAGACACTTATAATCAGTTAATTCAAAAAATTAAAAGCAAAAATATTTCTTTAATTAGCTTAAAATCAGGAGATAAAATTGTTTATAAGGATAATTTATTAGAATTTATTTTTCCGGATGATAATTGGCTGCAAAGTTTAGAATCTAATGATTCAGCTTTAGTTTTTAAATTAAAAACACAAAAATTTAATGCTTTATTTACTTCGGATATTAGCAGTGAAGTTGAAAAATATTTAATAAAAAAATTTGATTTAAAAAGCGATATCTTAAAAATTCCGCATCACGGTTCAAAATATTCTTCAGAGGATGATTTTCTAAAATTTGTCGCGCCAAAATTAGCTTTAATTGGCGTAGGTTTAAAAAATACATTTGGTCATCCTGCGCAAGAGACGCTTCAAAAACTTAAATTATTAAATATTCCTATTTTTAGGACTGATTATAATGGTTCAATTAAAATTTATGAACAAAATAATAAATTAATTATTCAAACTGAAAAGTAATTAAAATAAGCTTCCTAAAAGACTTTGCCCAGTCATTTCTTTTGGTTGGGAAATTTCTAAAATTTCTAAAATTGTAGGAGCGATATCAGATAAAAGTCCTAAAGTTTCATATTGTAAATTTGAAAAATTTGGGAATTTTTTATCTTTAAATCTTTCATCAATAATACAAAATGGAACTGGATTTTTAGTGTGTTCTGTGTTGGGGTATCCGGTTAAAGGATTTATCATTTCTTCAATATTTCCATGATCAGAAGTAATAATTGTTGTAATTTGATTTTTAAGCGCGGCGTTTATAATTTTTTCAAGTTGCGCATCAAGGATGTTAACTGCCTTAACTATAGCGTCAAAATTTCCGATATGCGCTAAAATATCTAAATTGCCATAATTTACTAACATAAAGTCAAAAGATTTATTTTCTACGGCGGCAAGCAAACGACTAGTTATTGCTTCAGAATTTAATTCAGGATTATTTATAGGATTTAAATATTGATTTTGGGGAATTGAAATTCTTACTTCATTTGGGAATGGTTCGTGGTTTAGCCCATTAAAAAAATAAGTAATTAAAGGATATTTTATGCTTTCAGCTATTTTAAATTGGGTTTTGTTATTTTTAGAAAGTACCATTGAAAGGGAATGGGTAATTTTTTCTTTTGGAAATGCCGCTATTCCGCTTAATCCTTCAAAATATTCAGTCATTGTAATTACAAATAAGTTATTAAAGTTTTGAATTTCAAAATTTTGAAAATTTTTATTAATAAACGGTTCAACTATACCGCGCATATTATCTTCTCGAAAATTAAAGAAAATTATTGCCTCGTTGTCTTTTATTGTTTCGTTTTGGTTAACTAAAATTGGCGGAATAGCATTATCATTTATTTCTTTTTGATAATAATTTTTAATAATTTCTTCATATTGTGGCGTTTCTTTAATATTGCCAACCAAACAATCATAAGCGCGTTTGATTAAATTAAAATTATTTTTATTATCTAAAGCATAATATCTTCCAATAATTGAAGCCACTTTATTTTTAGGTATTTTTTCTAAAAGTTTTAAAAATGATTTTTGTGGGCTGTTTTCACCATCTGCAAATAAATGTAATTTAAAGTCAACATTTTCTTTTTCTGCCATTTGTATTAATGCTAATAAATGGTCAATTGAGGCTTCAGCAATGCCGTTGCTTAAAAGTCCGACAAAATTTATTTTGGAATTATTATTACGACAAAAAGAAAAAGCTTGTTTTAAGGCTTTGTTTTCAAAAAAAGACCCATTTTTTATGGCCATTGTAATTTTTGGATAGTTTTGATAAATAATTTTGCCAACTCCTATGTTTAAATGCCCTACCTCACAGCTTCCTTCTTCTCCCCAGGGAAGTCCTACGCCAATTCCTGAAGCCTGCAAACTTGTTGTTGGAAATTCATTAAAAATTTGATATAAAAATTTTGGCCGTGCAGAATAAAAAGCATTACTTTCTTTATTTGGCCCAATTCCTAACCCATCTAAAATAATTAATAAAACATTTCGAGACATATTTTTATTGAATTTGCAAATTTGTTTTTTTGTATTATAATCAATTGCTATGAAAATTAAAAGTTTTTTTTCAAAAGTTATAAAAAACAAGAAGTATTTAGTGATTTTTCTTATAATTTGCGGTGTTTTGGGCTGGTTTTTATACAGCAAATTTAAAACCCAAAATGGAACTGGTTATATTTTAACTCAAGTTAAAAAAGGAGAAATAAATATATCTGTTTCCGGAAGTGGTTTTGTTGTTCCGAAAACAGAAATTAGTTTAAAACCAAAAGCAAGCGGAGATATTGTTTATATTGGAGTAAAAGATGGTCAAAAGGTTAAGCGTGGAGATTTAATTTTAAAATTAGACACCGAGGATGCGGAAAAAAACGTTAGGGACGCTGAGCTTGCCTTAGAAAACGCAAAATTATCTTTGGAAAAATTAAAAAAGCAATACGAAGAAGCAAAAAGAGCCGATAGCTTAAACAAATATTATGAAGATGGAATGTCAGTAATTTCTAATTTTTATAATGATTATCCATCTATTTTTAATGGTTTAGAGGATATTTTATTTGGTAGTGATTTTGTAAGCTCTAATCAAACAAATGTAGAATATTATTCTGATTATGATAATTTAAAATTTAAAGATTATCCTGATATAGCTGAGAGGCTAAAAAATGAAATTAAAAATTTATATCCGCAAGCGTTTGCTGATTTTAATTTAGCTAAAAGAGGCGGAGGAGAAGAAAGAAAAAAAGCAATTAATGAAGCATATAATTTAATTTTAAAAATTTCTGAACTAAATAAAATGGCAAGAGACCTCGTTTTAAATCTTCAAAATAATTTAATTTTAGAAAATTCAATTCATAAATATAAAAATATTATTGACAGCCACGCTAATTCGCTAAATTCATACTATGGAACTTTAGATAGTTATTTAAAAAATGTATTAGCAATTATAAATAATATTAATAGTTATAATGATAATTTAAGTTCTTATCCATTAGATATTAAAAATCAGGAGTTAAATGTTTTACAAAAACAAAATGCGCTTCAAGACGCAAAAGACAAATTAAATGATTATTATTTAAGAGCGCCTTTTGATGGCACTATTGCTAATTTTGATTTAAATATTGGCGATAGCGTTTCTGCGTCAACAGAAGTTGCTAAATTAATTACTGAAAATAAAATTGCTGAAATTTCATTAAACGAATTAGACACGGCAAATATATCTTTGGGCCAAAAAGCAAAACTGACTTTTGATGCTTTCCCAGGGCTTGAAATTTGGGGAGAAGTTTCTGAAATTAGTCCAGTTGGCGAAGAATCAAATGGAGTTGTAAGTTATACAATTAAAATTAATTTTGAAGACAAAGAAAATAAAATCAAGCCAAATATGAGTGTTACTGCTGAGATTATTATAAATTCTAAAAAAGATGTTTTGGTTTTGCCAGCAAGCGCAATAAAAACTGAAGTCAAACAAAGTTACGTTTTAAAAATTGAAGATAAAAGTGTGTTAGGCGGTATTAATTTTAATAATAAATCAAATAATACAAGAGTTTCCTCATTAAAAACTCAACCAGTTAAAGTAAATATTGAAACAGGAATTTCAAATAATGAACTTGTTGAAATAAAAAATGGCTTAAATGAGGGAGATATAATTGTTGTAAGAGAAATTACTCAAACTACAAATAAGACAATTCAATCTTCTTCGCAGTCTCCTGCTGTTTTTAGATTTGGGGCGCCAGCTGGAAGGTAATTATTTTAAATTTATAAAAAAATAAATAAAATGATTGTTTGCGAAAATATTTCTAAAATTTATAAAAATGGCGATATTGAAACAATTGCTTTAAAAAATATTTCACTAAAAATTGATGAAGGGGAATTTGTGGCAATTATGGGGCCGTCCGGATCTGGTAAATCTACTTTAATGCATATTTTAGGATGTTTAGACACGCCAACTTCTGGAAAATATTTTTTAGATGGCGAAGATGTTTCTAATTTATCTGATGATAAATTGGCAGAAATTAGAAATAAAAAAATTGGTTTTGTTTTTCAATCTTTTAATCTTTTGCCAAAAACCAATGTTTTTAAAAATGTTGAGTTGCCTTTGATGTATTCTGGAATTTCTAAAAAAGAAAGAGAAAAATTAGTTATGGAAAGTTTAAAAGCATCTGCTTTCCCTGAAAAATTTTGGCATCATTTTTCAAATCAGCTTTCAGGTGGAATGATGCAAAGAGTTGCAATTGCACGAGCTTTAGTTACAAATCCCAAAATAATTTTAGCTGATGAACCAACTGGAAATTTAGATACAAAAACAGGAGAAATTGTATTAGAAACTTTTCAAAATTTGCATGACAAACAAAAAAGAACAATTGTTTTAATAACGCATGAACCATTTGTGGCTGAACATGCCGAAAGAATTATTCATATTAAAGATGGCGAAATTATTGATGATAGTAAAAATCATAAAAGGCGAATTTTAAATAAAAATTAATATGAAATTTAATGATTTAATTTCAGAAATTTTTAGATCAATTTTGTCAAATAAATCCCGATCAGGGCTTACAATTTTAGGTATTATTATTGGAATTGCTGCTGTAATTGCGATGGTTTCAATTGGGCAAGGTGCTTCAAGTCAGATTCAAAAAAGCATAGAAAATTTAGGTTCAAATTTACTTACTATTATTCCTGGAGCTGTTAGGCCTGGTATTGGCATTGTTTCAACTGGAAGAGGCGGAGCAGAAACATTAAAAATTGAAGATGCTTATGCAATTGAAAAGTTAGATGGTGTAGTAGCGGCTTCTCCAGAACTTTCAAGAAGATTTCAAATAGTTTCTCCTAAAGGTAAAAATACTAATGCTTTGGTTTATGGAGTAATTGATAAATATGTTGTTGTAAGAAACTTAAATATTTCTTCTGGTAGTTTTATAACTGATGCTCAAAATAGAAGTTTTTCTCGGGTCGCAATTTTAGGATCGCAAATTGCCAATGATTTATTTGGCGAAGATGATCCAGTAGGTCAGTATATTAGAATAAATAAAATTAATTTTTTGGTTATTGGAGTTGCTGCACCGCGCGGAGGAACTGGTTTTGCAAATTATGATGATTTCGTCTACATTCCTTTAAATACGATGCAAAAAGTATTAGCTGGGGTTGATTATTTATCTGCTTTAGCTGTTAAAGCTCAGTCAAAAGATATAATGAATGATTTAAAGGATGAAATTACAAATCTTTTGGTTGCAAAACATAGAGTTACATTCGAAAATCCTGATTTTACAATTTTATCTCAAGATGATATTTTGGGGACCTTAAATCAGGTAATTAGCACTTTTACTATTTTTTTGGCTTCAGTTGCTGGAATTTCATTGCTTGTTGGCGGAATTGGAATTATGAATATGATGCTTACAGTTGTAACTGAAAGAACGCGCGAAATTGGTTTACGAAAAGCAATTGGAGCAAAAAATAAAGATATTTCTTTGCAATTTTTATTAGAAGCAGTGTTTATAACATTTATTGGTGGAATTTTTGGGATTATTTTAGGAAGCATTATTGCTATTTTAATATCTAAAATTGCCGGAATTGCTACAACAGTTTCATTGTTTTCTATATTTTTATCTTTTGGTATATCAGGCTTAATTGGAATAGTTTTTGGTTATTGGCCAGCAAAAAGGGCTGCAAAACTTAATCCTATTGAAGCTTTAAGATATGAATAAAAAAATTATTTATTTTTATTATCTTTTAATTTTGCTATAATTGAGATGTGAAAAAAATTATTGTATTTGCTATAATTTTATTAGTTTTAATTAGTGGTTATTTTTGGATTTTTAATCAAAATCAAAGGCCGGTAAATTTAAATAAAAATATGAAAATTAGTTCTCCTAATTTTTTAAATAATGGATTTATACCCTCTGAATTTACTTGTGATGGTAAAGATATTAGTCCT
>CAYMYP010000001.1:10718-11202 GCA_964394705.1 uncultured Candidatus Saccharibacteria bacterium
GCAAAAAGTTTGGTTTTAATTGTTGATGACCCTGATGCGCCAATGGGGGTTTGGACGCATTGGACTGTGTGGAATATTTCGCCGGATATTAAAGTTATAAAACAGGGAAAAGTCCCAGTTGGGGCTGTAGAGGGTTTAACTGATTTTGGAAAAGCTGGTTGGGGAGGTCCATGCCCACCAAAAGGTAATCCTCATAGATATTTTTTTAAACTTTTTGCATTGGACAAAGAAATTAATTTACCGCAAGGCGCATCTCGTAAAAATTTAGAAAAAGAAATGGAGGGTCACATTATTGAAATAGCCGAATTTTTCGGTCTTTATAAAAGATAAAAAAATGAATTATAAATTTTCAAAAATACTTTTAAGATGGGCGATTGCTTTTGTTTTGTTTTACGGCGCAATTTTGGATTTAAAAGAAAAAACTTTGTTTTCCAATTTTTGGGATTTTTATTTTATTTTTTTGGCAGTGTGGTTGTTTTTTGGC
>CAYMYP010000001.1:11212-17813 GCA_964394705.1 uncultured Candidatus Saccharibacteria bacterium
AAGAAAGAATCAACATAGGCCCAGATATCATTAAATTTATAAGATTTTTGTTTTGGGATTTGATAATGGATTTATTGATATTGGTTTTGCAGCAACATCGCTTGCTTTAATTGGTTTGGTTAAAAATAAAATTTAATGCATCGAGGAATTGCAACTTTTACTTTAGATGAAGGGAAGTGTCCTAGGTGGCTTTTTGAACGGATGGTGCACTTGAGCCGCGAAATTATTTATGTTTTAATTGATGAATTTGGGCCAGATGAGTTTATAAAAAGAATTTCAAATCCTATTCGGTTTCAATCTTTAGGAACTGTTTTGGCTTTTGATTGGAATGCATCGGGTCTTACTACAATTTTAACAGCTGCTTTAAAAGAAGCAATTAGGGGCCGCGAAAAAGAACTGGGAATTTTTATTTGCGGAGGAAAAGGCAAAACTTCGCGCAAAACTCCTGATGAAATTAAAAATTGGGGAGAGACTTTAAGTTTGCCAGGCGGTGTAGTTTCTAATTTGGTTTATAATTCTAAAATGGCTGCAAAAGTTGATTCCGCACTTATCCAAGACGGTTTTCAAATATATCACCACTCATTCTTTTTTAGCAAAAACGGGCATTGGGCAGTTGTGCAGCAAGGAATGAATACTAATTTAGTGCGAGCGCGAAGATATCACTGGTATTCAGAAAATATTAAAGAATTAATTTCAGAACCGCATTCAGGCATTGTGTCTGAAATTATTTTACCAACAGTTGATTTGACTTCTAAAAAAAGCTCTAAAAATAGAGAAATAAGTTTAAGTTTAGTTAAAGATGCACCACGTGAACTTTTAAAAGATATTGAAATTTTAAATAAACATTTTTCTAAAATTTCTCAAAGTTTAATTTTAAAAAACAGTCAAGGAGAGCTTTTTAGTTTTTTAAATTTAGAAGATAGAGATTTTTTTCATCATCCGGTTGAAAAAGAAAATTTTTTTGGAAGTAAATATTTAAGAAAAATTTTAGAAAAATTAATTTTTGAAAAACCGCAAAGTTATGAAGAGCTTTTAGCATCTTCTGGTGTAGGTCCCAAGACAATTAGAGCATTATCGCTTGTTTCTGAAATTGTCTATGGCGCAAAACCATCTTATGAAGATCCTGCGCGCTATAGTTTTGCTTTTGGTGGAAAAGATAAAATTCCTTATCCAGTTGATAGAATTACTTATGATGAGGCAATTTCAGCTTTAAAAAAAGCAGTTGAAAAATCTAAACTTAGTCTTTTTGAAAAAAATAAAATTTTAAAAAAGATTTAATTGTTGACATTTTAAATATTATTTTTTAATTTATTTAAAGCAGTTTGACTTCTTTAGAGGAGGAAAGAAAAGTCATGAAACAGAAATTCCGTGTGGTTTCTTGCGCTGGCTGCGCAGCCAGCGCGATTGCTTACGAGTTTTTCGAACCCACTTTGTGGGTTCGAAATGAAAGACATTATTATCCTGAAAAGGATGATAATGTCATTTTTTATAATTACCAAGGAGAGGTTTTTCCCTTGGTAGTGGTTCATTGCAATGGCAATGAACCAGTTTATTACGGCGAGCTTCGGATTGTTGATAATCCGAAGCTTACCCACCGGGTTTTTCGGGCCCGGTATGTGAAGCCCGAAAAACCGCAGCTGAGTTTTTCTTTTTTGTCGCAGGAAGAAGAGGAATTTCCTGTGGCCAATGTACTTGAGGTTAATCCTCAAGTATATTATTTGGATGACGAAAAGCTTTTCTTTTTGTCATCCAAAATTTTAGCCCACGCCATTCATGGCCGTGGGTTTTTCCCGTCTAGGCGTGTTGTTAAAAGGAGGCATATTATTGAGTTGGAGTAATTTTTTTGCCCCGCTTAGGCGGGGCTTTATTTTGTTTGAAATTTTATTTTTTATAAATTATTATTGCTTTTATGAATTTGGCAATTGGAATAGTTGGGCTTCCAAATGTTGGGAAATCCACTTTGTTTAAAATTTTAACAAAACAAAATGTAAATATTGCAAATTATCCATTTGCAACAATTGATCCAAATATTGGAATTGTAGAAGTCCCTGATGAAAGACTTCAAATACTTGCTCAAATTAGTAAATCAAAAGAAATAATCCCAGCAATAGTAAAATTTTATGATATTGCTGGCCTTGTAAAAGGCGCTTACAAAGGAGAAGGGCTTGGCAATCAATTTTTAGCGCATATTAAAGAAACTCAAGCAATTGTTATAGTTTTAAGGGTTTTTGAAAATCCTGAAATTATTCATATTGAAGGGAGTGTTAACCCTTTAAGGGATTTAGAAATTATAAATTCAGAATTAATTTTTAAAGATTTGGAAACTATTTTCAAAAGAATTGAAAAATTAGAAAAAGATATAAAAAGCGGAGATAAAATTGCTTTAAAAAATTTTGAAACCTTGAAAAAAATTGAGTCAGAATTAAATAAAGGAAATTTAATAACTCAATTTAGTAATGAGCCGATTGTAAAAGAATTAAATTTACTTACAGCCAAGCGTCAAATTTATTTATTAAATGGCGATGAGAAAGACGTTAAAGAAGACTTAATTTTAAAAATTAAAAATTTAGGCGCTGATTATTTAGTTTTTGATTTAAAAAAAGAACCGGATTTATCTCTTTTAATTCAAAAAGCTTATAAGATTTTAAATTTAATTACATTTTTTACCAGTGGCGAAAAAGAAACAAGAGCTTGGACAGTTCAGTTTGGCACAAAAGCTCCACAAGCAGCTGGAGTAATTCATTCTGATTTTGAAAAAAATTTTATTAGAATGGAAGTTGTAAAATTTGATGATTTTGTAAAATATGGCGGCTGGGAAGGAGCAAAACAAAAAGGGCTTTTAAGAGTTGAAGGTAAAGATTATGAGGTTTCTGATGGCGATATAGTTGTAGTAAGGCATAATGCTTAAATTTTGCATTATTTTTAAATTTGTTTATAATTTAAAAATTAAATTCAAAAATGAAACAGAATTTTAAAAAAGTTTTAAATATTTTAGGAATCGTTGTAGCAATTTTTGCGCTTTTAGGAAGTGGTTTTTATTTTGGTTTTAAAATTGGCAAAAAACATCCCCAAATAGTTCAGGTTATAGGAATTAAAAATATTGATAATAAAACTACTGCTGATTTTAATCTTTTTTGGCAAGCTTGGGATGAAATTTATAAAAATTATGTTTTTCCTGAAAAATTAAATAATCAAAGTATGGTGTATGGCGCTATAAAAGGATTGGTAAATTCTTTAAAGGATCCTTATTCTGAATTTTTTAATCCAGAAGAAGCCAAAAGTTTTGAAGAAGATGTAAGTGGCGTGTTTAGTGGAATTGGGGCTGAAATTGGCCAAAAAGATGGTTATATTGTTGTTATTGCTCCACTTAAAAATACTCCTGCTGAGCGCGCTGGTCTTAAACCAATGGATAAAATTTTAATGATTAATTCTACTTCTACTGAAGGACTTACAGTATCTGAAGCGGTAAAGTTTATTCGTGGACCAGAAGGCACAGAAGTAAAACTTACTATTTTATCTGAAGGCGCAAAAGAACCACGAGAAGTTAAAATTATTAGAGCGCAAATCGAAGTTCCAACATTAGATTATGAAATAAAAGATAATGTTTTGGTTGTAAAACTTTATAGTTTTAATCCTAACGCAGTTAAATTGTTTTATGAAGCTATGATTGATGGTTTTATGAAAAATAAAGCGCAGGGAGTTATTTTGGATTTAAGAAATAATCCTGGGGGGTATTTAGATGTTGCAGTTGATCTTTCTGATTGGTTTTTCAAAAAAGGAACTTTGGTTGTAAAAGAAGTTGGTAAAGATATTAATGAGGCTGATTATGCTTCGGGAAATGGTTTTTTGGCTAATACTCCAATTGTAGTTTTGGTAAACAAAGGTTCTGCTTCAGCATCTGAAATTTTAGCAGGCGCCCTGCGAGACAATAGAGGAGTAAAGCTAATTGGAGAAAAAACTTTTGGCAAGGGCACTGTTCAAAGACTTATTAATTTTGATGATGGATCCTCATTAAAAATTACAATTGCTAAATGGGTTTTGCCAAGCGGCAAAACTCTTGAAGGAGAAGGTTTGCCCCCTGATATTGAAGTTAAAAATCCAGAAAATGAAGAAAAAGATTTACAAATGGAAAAAGCATTAGAGGTCATAAAACAAGAAATTAAAAATAAAAAATAAAATGCGAGTAATTCTTTTGGAGGATATTAAAAATTTAGGTAAAAAATACGAAGTAAAAGATGTATCTGATGGTTATGCTAAAAATTATCTTTTTCCAAATAAATTAGCGCTTCCTGCATCAACAGAAAATTTATTAAAAATTAAAAATTTGAAATCAAAGTTAGCAGTAGAAGAAAAAGAATTAATTGCGCATTTAGAAAATATTAAAAGATTAATTGAAGATAGATATATTGAATTTAGTTTAAAAACAGATGAAAAAGGAAGCATTTTTGGTTCAGTAAACAAAGAATCAATTTTAAAAGCTTTGCGTGAGCATAAATTAATAACTAAAGAGAGAGTGGAAGTTTTGTTAGATCATCCTATTAAAGAATTTGGAGAGCATATTGTAAAAATTGATTTTAAAAAAGGAATTGTTGCTAATTTAAAAATTAAAATTTCTCCAGAAAAAGTTTAAAAATTAAATAACTTCTACAACTGTGGCTTTTCTTTTTGTGCCGTCAAAACGAATTTTTGTTTTGGTGTAAAATTTAACTACGCCGTTTTTGGCAGCATACAAAGTATCATCTCCTGCGCGTTTTACATTTTTGCCCGGAAGATATTTTGTTCCTCTTTGTCTAATCAAAATTTGACCAACTAAAACTTGTTCGCCGTTTTGTTTTTTTACTCCCAATCTTTTTGCGCGAGAATCCCTTCCTAATTTTGTTGAACCACCTGATTTTGTATGAGCCATTGTTTTATGCTAAAAATATTAATATAATTATTTTAATATGTCAAATTATAGAAAATTAGTTTTAGATATCGAAACTGTTGGCGAAGACTTCGATTCTTTAGATGAAACCACAAAAGAAGTTTTAACTCGTTGGATTAAAAAAGAATCTGAAAGCGATATAGAATATCAAAAATCATTAGATGAATTAAAAAATAGATTAGGTTTTTCTCCTTTGACAGCTCAAATTGTTGCATTAGGGCTTTTAGACTGCGATAAAAATGAGGGGGTTGTTTATTTTGAGGCCCCAAATCAAAATATTGAAGAATTTAAAGAAAATGGAATTATATTTAGGCAAGCAACAGAAAAAAAGATGTTAGAAGAATTTTGGAGAATTGCTTTAAGTTATGATTATTTTATTACTTTTAATGGTAGAACTTTTGATCTTCCTTTTATAATGATTCGCTCGGCAATTTGCAACATAAAACCCACAAAAGATTTAATGAAAAATCGTTACATACCTTCTCAAAATTTCGATGCTATTCATATTGATTTACTTGATCAATTAACTTTTTATGGAGCTTTGTGGAGAAAAGGAAATTTACATTTATGGACAAGGGCATTTGGTATTGAAAGTCCCAAAAGCCAAGGAGTAACCGGAGACGATGTTGGTCGTTTATATAGTCAAGGGAAGTTTTTAGATATTGCTCGATATAATGTTTTGGATTTAAAAGCCACTCGCGAGCTTTATTTAAAATGGGAAAAATATTTGAAATTTTGATTTTTTTATTTAAAATTAAATAAAACAGTAAAAGGTCGTTTTTAAATGTTTTATAAAAAATGAAAAAAGCTTTAATCAGTTTTTTAATTTTAGGAGTAATGGTTTTTTCTTTGGGATATGCCCAAACAACTACTACTTCTACTAGCACGTCGACATCAACTAATGAGCAATTAGTCCAAAAGTTAAAAGCCTTAATTGAGCAATTAAAAGTTCAATTAGCTGATTTACAAGCAAAAGTCCAAGCATTGGTTCAGGCAAGGCAAAAAATTAGAACAGAAGGGGTTACAACTTCTTCGGTTCAAAATTTAATTCAATCAAGAGAAGAATTTAGAGAAAAAGTTGGAGAGACAAAAGATGTTTTAAGGGACATTGCTGACCTGAAAAGAGGTATGACCTCTGAAGAAATTAAAGCAGTTCAACAAATTTTAGCAGAAGATTCATCAATCTATCCTGAAGGAATTGTAAGTGGTTATTTTGGACCGGCAACTGAAAGAGCCTTAAACAAGTTTAGGGAAAAATATGGTATTTTAGATGAAAAGGGCGAAAAACTTGGCGAAAAAACATTAAAGAAATTGCAAGAGCTATTGCAAGAAGGAAGAGTAATTAAGCTTGAAAATGGGAAAAAGTGCGTTATTGTTCCTCCAGGAAAATTAGTTGCTCCGGGTCGGCTTAAAAAATCAACATCAACCCTTCAAATTCCAGAATGCCAGGTTTTGCCAGTTGGTATTCAGAGATTGTTGAAATTAGGTTTGCCTCCAAAACAAACTTCAACACTACCAGTTGTGTCTCCAAGTTCAACAGCTACATCAACTGGAACTTCAACTGCAACTTCAACAGAGCAGTAAATTTGTTGGTTAATAATGTATTTCCCAA
This sequence comes from uncultured Candidatus Saccharibacteria bacterium, assembly GCA_964394705.1. Lineage (GTDB taxonomy): Bacteria > Patescibacteriota > Minisyncoccia > UBA6257 > 2-01-FULL-56-20 > CAYMYP01. Next base: position 17,749 of record CAYMYP010000001.1, read on the forward strand.
AACAGCGAGCCAATGGCTCGCTGTTTTAATTTGTTTATTTTTTTAAAAAATATATAATTATATAA
>CAYMYP010000002.1:0-3743 GCA_964394705.1 uncultured Candidatus Saccharibacteria bacterium
GTTTTTAAAATAATCATTATTTATATCTCTTTTTCAATTTTACTTTTAATATTTTCAAAAATTTTATAAGGAGCTGGAGCACCGTTTACTTTTATAATTTTAAATCCAAATTTTTTAATAAAATCAAAAACTGGTTTTGTTCTTTCATTATATTCTTTTAATCTTATAAGCATTGTTTGGGAATTATCTAATTTTCTTTTATACATTTTACCAGCGCAAACTGGACAATATTTAATATTTTTAACTTTAAAATAAGCGGAAAGTAAGGTATACCCACAAACTGAGCAAACCATACGATTATTATTTCTTTTAATTGCTTCTTTTGGTTGAAGAGTTAATTCAATAAAATATATTAGAGTTATAAAATTTTTTTAGTAATGGAATTAATTTTTGAGCCTCATATAAAGTTCTTGGAGATCCGCTAAAAACAACGCCAATTCCTGCCTTAGCAATTTTTTTAATCTGATTAGAAATTTCTTTAACCACAAAACTAGGTGTAAGAAGTTTACCTGTTATAAAATTTTCTTTCTCTTTTTGAATTATTTTTTCTTTTTGCCTATTAGGGTCAAAAACAACTGATTCTAAAAATTTTCCGGTGTTAAAATGAATCAACCCAAAATGTTTAGCAATAAATTCTGCTTGCGTACTTTTTCCAGATCCCGGACTTCCAAAAATTACAACTACAATTTTTTTCATATTTTAAATATAACAAAAATTTAAAGATAAAACAATTTGAAGTCGCGTATCTTTGTAGACATACAATGTTCTCCAAAATCTTGACTTTACAAAAATAAAAAAATATACTCAAAAAAAGGTCAAAAAAATATTTAAAAAAATATGGATATTTCAAAAATAAAAACAGGAAAGAATCCTCCAGAAGAAATAAATGTTTTAATTGAAATTCCTCAGGGTTCGCAAGTAAAATACGAACTTAATAAAGAAACAGGCGCTTTAGAGGTTGACAGATTTTTATATACATCAACTTATTATCCTTTTAATTATGGATTTATACCAAATACTTTATCCGAAGATGGCGATCCAATAGATGTTTTGGTTATTTCTAATCAGGTTGTTTTTCCAGGATCTATTATTCCTTCAAGACCAATTGGAATGTTAGAAATGGAAGATGAAGCTGGAATAGATACAAAAATAATTGCCGTACCAACAACAAAAATAGATCCATCTCATGCGCATATTAATGACATTAATGATTTAAATGAAGGAATAAAATCTAAAATTAAACACTTTTTTGAGGTTTATAAACAACTTGAACCAAATAAATGGGTAAAAGTTAAAAACTTTTTGCCAAAAGAAAAAGCATTAGAAGAAATTAAAAAAGGAATAAAAAAATAATTTTAATCTACTTTTCCGTATTTTTCTAATCTAGAATACAATTCTCCTACTCTAGTAGCATAAGGAGCTGTTGGCTCCCATTTTTCATTTGGATTTATTGGAGAAATACCTTTTGTCTGGCATTTAGTTAAATTTAAAAATTCTTCATATTCAGCTGACGACAAAGGATGTCTTTTAATTTCTTCTTCCCCTACTTTACCATATAATTTAAATCTCGTCTCTAATGCTTTTAGTTTAGCTGATTCTTCGGGCGTCAATCTAATATCACCTACTTGTTTTTTACGTAAATTAATTAGTTCATCAAATTCCTCCTGGCTTAAAGGTAAAATTTCTGGCTTTTCGAAATTTTTAATATTTTCCATATTTAAATTATAACAAATAAAACAAAATTAACAAATATCAAATTTACTGTTCGCGATTTATTTTCAAACCACTCAAGTCGTATTTTTCTTCAACTGGCTTTTTTCTAATTAATAAAAGATAAATAATCCAAATTCCTAATGCCAATATAATTATTAACCAAAATATCCAGTTAGTTAAAATTCCACCAATTGCTTTTGCCATTGCTCCAAAAGTACCGCCACTTATTTCTTGCCCAACTACAGCAGTTAAATATGTTGAAAGCATTTGACTGTAATTTTGATAATCAAAGTTTAAAATAGATGTAAATACTAAATGATCCCCATTTTTAGTGCTAGTTTTAATTTTGCCAACAACATTAATAGCCAATTGAACATTTTGATCAATATTGCCTAAATTAAATAAAATTGTATTTCCATTTATAGAATAAGTCCCAAAACTTGTAGAAATAAAATCGGTTTCATTAGGCATCACAACTCTTAAAGTAGCATTATTTAATGTGAAATTACAATTATTTCTAATAGTTGTAATATAAGTAAATTCATTCCCTGGGTCTAAACGTGTTCCATTTATGGTAGGAACAATTGTTATGCAATCTATTTGTTTGCCATAACCAGGAGTTGTTGTTTTAGTTGGCGTTGTTACATAAGTAATAACTTGTGTTGGCGGAGATGATGGTGGTATATAAGTTGTAGTAACTGGTGGCGCTTGAGTTACAAAACTTAAAATTTGACCATAAGATGTTCCATATTGGTTTTGAGCAACCATACGAAAGTAATAAATAGTATTTGGTAAAAGCCCAGTTGCAGCAAAAGAATAAGGCAATTCTCCATTTCCTGCGCCCATTGGCAAAACTGTTGTTCTTAAACCTAATGAAGTATTTGGACCATATTCAATCCACGCAGAAGTCAATCCATTATTTGGATTTACAGAACCATTTAATAGCGCTGAATTTGTAGAAATATAAGTTGCTGGCTTAGTTGTTACAATTGGTCTATCGCCATAATTATTATAATTATAATAATTATCGCTTCTTGTATAAAAACTTAAAGTCTGGCCATAATTTATACCGTATTGATTTCTTGCAACTACCCTAAAATAATAAGTAGTATTTGGTGAAAGATTATAAATTGTTTGCGAAAAATTATAATAAGAACCGCCATTGCCAATATTAGAATATGAAGTTGTATAAGGCAAATAATTAGAATTTACACCATATTCAAACCATGCCTGAGTATCTCCATAATTTGGATTAACTTGAGCATTTAAAGTAGCACTATTTGTAGAAATATTTGTTGCAGAATTAGTAATAACTTGAGGCATATTTCCATAAGAACCCCCAAAACCACCATAAGAATTAGTTGTAAAACTATAAGTTCCTCCATAAGATGTCCCATATTGATTTTGAGCAACTAAACGATAATAATAAGTTGTATTAGGATTTAAACCAGATACATACGAAGAAACAAAAATTAAACTATTTCCTGATCCAGCCGATTGAAAACCAGTTGTATAACCAAAAGAACTATTTGTACCATATTCAAAATAATAAGATGTTTGACTATTATTTGGATTTATTCTTCCATTTAAAACAGCAGAATTATAAGTTATACCAGTTGCTGAATCAGTATATGCTTGAGGAGCGCTACCTTGATTTATAAAATCAGTTGTAAAACTCAATATCTGACCATAAGATGTACCATATTGATTTTGAGCAACTATGCGGAAGTAATAAATAGTATTTGGAGAAAGATTAAAAATGGTAGCATAAGCATTTAAAACATTATTTCCGCTGCCAATGTTATACCAAGACGTATAATTTCCCAAAGATTGAGTAGTTCCATATTCAAACCTATATTGAGTTGGTGCATTATTTGGATTAACTGATCCATTTAAAGTAGCACTGTTTTGTAAAATTGATGTTGCTGGTAATGTTTGAACTATTGGAGCCTGACCAGGAGATGTATTATCAATCACCTGAATACTTGCTTGCGCTTGAATTCCTTGATAATAAGCATAAATAGTTGCAA
>CAYMYP010000002.1:3843-15261 GCA_964394705.1 uncultured Candidatus Saccharibacteria bacterium
GAGTTTGATCTTTGTTGATTGATGCTTGAGATGGAGTAATTACTAAAGTTGGTTGACCTTGGCAAGGAGGAGGTGGAGGTGGGGTTGTTATTCTAGGAGAAACAACAACAGTCGCGGTATCAAGTAAATTGCCTACCCATCCTGTAAATGAATTATATTCATACAATCTAAATTCATATCTTTGTTCAGTATTATCCGGATAAATCCAATCAGCCTTACAATTTGTGCCACTACATGAATTTTGATAAGAAAATAATGTTTCCTCGCCGCCATTTAAAGAAACATAAACTACTGCTCCCGAAACTGAATCAAACCCCCCAGAATTCCAAGTAACATAGACAGTAAACGGACCAGGACTAGAATTTCCATCAAAATAAGACTGGCTTACTGAAATATTTCCATACGCAGCCTTTGCCTCGGGAATAAATGGCATAAAAATTTGACCCAAAATTAAAATTGTTAAAAATATTGATAACCTTTTCATTTTTATATTATAACATTTTTTTTAAAAAAAGTCAATATATATAAATCAATATAAATTTATATTTTTTTTATAATTATATAAATTTTTTTAAAAAAGTCAATACTTTTTATCTATATTTACCTATTATAGAATTAATTCTTACTTTAAAAAGATCCGAAAGAGTTGAAAAATAGCTTGATAATTTAACTTTTGATTCTCTGGGATTATTCCATATTACAGGGACCTCTTTTATTTTATAACCAAATTTTTTGGCAATATATAAAATTTCAAAATCAAATCCCCACCTCCAAATAGTTTGCCTAGAAAAAATAGGATTTATGACTTCCTTTCTAAATGCCTTAAAACCCCTTTGAGTATCTAAAATATTTATGCCCAAAACAATTCTAATAATAAGTTTTGAAATTTTACCTAAAAATCTTCTATAAAATCCAGCTTTTTCATTAATTTTAGCTCCTGACACCTCAATTGAACCTATTACAACATCATAACCATCATTAAAATAAGGAATAAAATTATCAAATTGATCAATTGTCGTAGAATTATCAGCATCCATAAATAAAACATATTTGCCTGAAGCTTTGAATATTCCTTGGTGAACAACCCAACCCTTGCCATGATTTTCTGGATTTTCCACAATATTTAAATTAGCAACTTTATTTTTTAAGTCTTTTACAACTTGCACTGTATCATCTTTTGAACCGTCATCAACAACTAAAATTTCGTAATTAAAATTTTTATTTTTTAATTTTTGATCAATATCAAGCAAAGTTGCTGCTATTCTTTTTTCTTCATTGTATGCAGGAATAATTATTGATAAAAAAACATCATTTTTTTTGTTTTGATTTTGTTGTTCTTCAGTTTTACTCATATTATTATATTAAATTAAATTATAAAAATTTGCAAAATAAATTAAATTATTTAAAATAAAAATGATTGCCGGGTCGTCTAATGGTAGGACATGGGCCTTTGGAGCCTAGAATCTAGGTTCGAATCCTAGCCCGGCAGCCAGTTTATAAATCAAAAATCTAAAAATATTTATTAATTTTTATTTTCTTTTTTCTGGAAAAATAAAGCTAAAGTTGCCATAAAAAGCCCAAAATCTCTTATTCCTATAGGAGTTAAGCTAATTGATAAAAATATAAAAAAAAGATGAATTGCTAAAATCAAAGATGAAAATCTAATAAATAAATTAAATATAAGCAAAGATCCAAAAATAATTTCAAACCAACCATTTAAAATAACTATTAAAGCAGGAGGTAAATTAATTAAATTACTTGCCCATTCAGGAACCCAAGCAACCCAATTAATAGAATCAAAAATTTGGGAAAAGCCAAACCAAATGAAAACAATTGCCATCCCCATTCTTAAAATATGAAAAGAAATATTTTTATTTAAAAAAAACATTATTGAAATAATTCCCCTATTTTAAAGCCCATAAGAATATTAATTGTTTTTTTAGAATTTCCATGTTGTTTATTAAAAGCTTCGGAACCATCAATTCCGCAAATTCTAATAATTTTGTCTCCCCCTCCCGGATGATTTGGAATCCAACTGGTTAAATCATAAACATAACCATTTATAATTGACCAACAACTTTCTTTGGAATTATGCAAAGATATTTCTTCTTTTGTGAATATCTTTAACTTATCTATGTTTTCTTTTTGATTATTTAAATCTTTTTTAAAATTAGTATCAGTAGTAATGTTACTTTTTATATTATTATTTAAATTATAATTTAAATCTAAAGCATTGTTTTTATTATTTTTTTGCGTAGTATAAAATACTATTGCCCCAATACTAGCTATGATCAATAAACCTATTATTATAAAAACAAATTTACGCATAATAATATTATAAATTTTTTATTTTAAAAAGCAAGAAATTATTTAATAAATAATATTGGAAAGATAATTCAAATTATTTTGTATTACTTGCTGATTTAAAAATATGATTTTTAAAAATTCGGCAAATAATTTATCTAAAATTTCTTCTATATTTTTAGCTGAAAATAGAGTATTTATCTCTAATGCTTGATTATAATTTTTAAATAAAATTGTCAAATCTATTTATAAGTCAAATTTATATTTTTCATCTTTAATATTTGTATTTAAAACAACCTTATAAGGTAAATAGTCTTTTTTGTCAATCCCAATTTCAAAATTATCAAAAAAAGCAAAATTTTTAATAATTCATTAAATTGATTAATTTCTTTATTTGTTAAACTTCTATCTTTGTGAATCTCAATTATTTTGAAAAAACTTTTTTAAATTCATCTTTGTTTATTATTATTTTATAATGATAAATTTTAATGTTTTCAATTTTCTCATCTTTTAATTTTTATATTAATTGAATAATATTGCTTTTAATAATTATTTCTTGAATTTTTTTATTTTTTCAGGAGTAAGTTCTTGTTTTTTTTGAATTTCTTTTTGTTTTTCTAATTGTCTTTTTATGCTCTTAAAATCAAATTGAATTTGTAACTCATCAATTTTATTTTTAATTTTGTTTGAATCAATTTTAATCCACTGATTATTTATAAAGCTTACATCAATAACATCTTCTTTTGGTAAATTTTTTAATTTAACATAAAAAATTTATCTATCATCCTAGTTTCAATATTAAAAATACTTTGTTTTTTAAATAATTTTAAATCTTTTGCAATATCAAAATTTAATCCACTTATCTTAATATTTAATTTAGGCTCTTTTTTTGAATTATTAATATAATTAATATCTAATTTATTTTGAAAATTAATTAACATAGTAAAAAATTTATAATTAGAAGGATCAGGTTTATCTATTATATTAATTTATATTAATTTTTATATCTCCTCATTTTCAAATGTTTTAATTTTATCTATATTTTTAATCATATTCTGAATAACTTTTTAAGTAAAATTCATATAATATTCATGTTCAAAAACCCCACCACCAATTAGTAATACAATTAAAATAAATATTATAAAAAATTTTAAATTAAATAACTTTCTTCTGTTACCAACAATATTTAAATTAAAATTATCTGTCTGATTTGTTAGGTTATTTAAATTTTTTATATAATCAGAATTATTTTCAGTTTTTTAAATTAAATTTTGGTTTAAAGAAAAATCAACCATCGAAAATGCATCTTCAATATCTTCCTCTTGCTAGCCAGCATCTAAAAGAATATTTTTAATTTTTCCTTGCTAACTCTTCGCCTAAATTACTCATTAATATAATCTATTAATTGCTGAAATCATATAAAAATTATTCTAAAATTCCATCTAAATTAACATCATATAAAATTCTTTCGCTAATTAAGCGATACTTGAAAATTTCTTCTTCTTTAAACCAAACTTCAATTTCTTTTTTAGCTTCTTCATAAGAACCAGATGCATGAACAATATTCCTTACTGATCTTCCTGTTGTATCAGCAACCTCATAAGAATCAATTGTAAAATCTCCGCGAATAGTTCCAACATCAGAAGTTAGTGGCTCTGTACCTCCTGTAATTTTTCTTACAATTCCGCAAGCATGCATTCCTTCCCAAATCATTGCTACAACTGGACCGCTTGTAAAATATTTTTTTAAAGTATTTAAAACCTTCTTGCCAACTTCTTTGGGGTCGCGTGAAGGAGGTTCTATTCCCTTTTTATCATAGGCTTCAATAGATTTTAAACCAACTTTTACTGGCCATTCAGGATCAGTTAGATAATGTTTTTCAACTAATTCATCAGTTGGAATAACCATTTTTAAAGCAATTAATTTTAAACCGCTTCGCTCATATCTTTTTATAATTTCGCCAATTAAACCTCTTTGCACTCCATCTGGCTTAATAATAACTAATGTTTTTTCATATTTTGGATGATTATACATATTTTTTTAAAAAAAATTACGACCTATCAATTTTAAGTTTTAATTCTTTTAATTGTTCATCTGAAATTTCTGATGGCGAATCCATTAATGGATCATAACCATCTCCAGTTTTTGGAAAAGCAATCACCTCGCGAATATTAGGTTCATTTTCCAAAATTGCAAAAACTCTATCAAGACCCGATGCAATTCCGCCATGCGGCGGAACTCCATATTTAAAAGCTTCTAAAATTTGTCTAAATTTATTTTTAATTTCATCTGGTTTATTGCCCATTGCTTCAAATACAGCAAAAAGTAAATCTGGCTCTGTTGTTCTAATTGATCCTCCGCCAATTTCATAACCATTTAAAACCAAATCATATTGATAAGCTAAAATTTTAGAAGGATCTTCGCTAAATTTTTTTATAAAATCATCTTTGTCTTTGACTTGCGGCCTTGTAAAAGGATGATGCACCGCATCCCATCTATTTTCTTTTTCTTTCCATTCAAACATTGGAAAATTTATTACAAAAGCAAAAGCAAGTTCATTAGGATCATTTTTATCATCCCTTAAATCTGGTTTATCAGAATTATATTTTTCCATGACTTCATTATAATTTAGCCGAGGGAAAGGAATTTGTTTAATTTTTTTATGAGGATAAAATTCTTTAACAATATTAATATAAAGTTCTTCTATTAAATTTAAAATATCATCTTGTGACACAAAACTCATTTCAATATCTAACTGCGTAAATTCAGGTTGCCTGTCTCCTCTTGTATCTTCATCTCGAAAACATCTTGCAATTTGAAAATATTTTTCAATGCCTGCAACCATTAAAAGCTGTTTATATTGTTGCGGCGATTGCGGTAAAGCATAAAATTTGCCAGGATAAACTCTTGATGGAACCAAATAATCTCTTGCGCCTTCAGGAGTAGATTTAGAAATAATAGGAGTTTCAACTTCGATAAAATCTCGGCTATGCATAAAATCACGAATAAATTTTATAATTTTTGAACGAATAATAAGATTTTTTGTAAGGCGTTCTCTTCTTAAATCCAAATAACGATATTGCATTCTTTTTTCTTCATTTATTTCATATCCAGAAGAATCAATAGGAATTGGAAGTTCTTCAGAGGTGCTAATTATTTCTAATTTTTTAACTTCTAATTCAAATTCTCCTGTTTTAATTTTGGGATTAATTAAACTTTGGGGTCTTTTTTTAACAATTCCCCAAACCCGAATTAAATATTCTAATCTTAATTTTTTTGCATCTTCAATTTCTGGTCCAAAAATAGCTTGTAAAATTCCTGTCCGATCTCTTAAATCAATAAAAATAAGTTTGCCGTGATCTCTTCGTGAATTCACCCAACCAATCAATTCAACTTCTTCTCCTTCTTTATTTAAAATATCTATGATATTGTATTTTTTCATTTTTATTTTTATAATTAAAATATAAACCAATGTTAAATTTTTGGCAAATGTTTGAAAGGGTTTTAATATCCATTATTCTTGGAGCTATAATTGGAGTAGAAAGAGAACGCATTGGCAAAGAAGCTGGAATAAGAACAGCAATTATAGTATCTGTTGGCTCTACTCTTTTTACTTTAGCTGGACTTTCTATGCCTTATATTATTGGAACTTCATCCGAAAATATTTCTGAAATTATTGCAAGAAACAGCGGATTTTTGGCAATTTTAGCAAATATTGTAGTGGGAATTGGGTTTTTAGGAGCCGGAATTATTTTAAAAACAGAAGAAAAAATTTATGGTCTTACTACCGCCGCCATAGTTTGGTTTACTGCCGCAATTGGAATGCTTATCGGAATCGGATTAATTAAATTAGCTATAGTAACCGAATTTTTAATAATTTTTATATTATATATTTTACGCAAATTAGAAATTGTTGAAAAATTAAAGGCGAAAAATAATAAAAATTAAAAACTCTCCTGGAATTTAACTCTTTGTTTTGGTGTAACCCAAAAACCAAGTCTAAATCTCCCACCAAGCATTAGTCTAGTTTGTGCATCTAAAGCTGGAATAGCTCCAAAAATTATTAAAGTTATAGGTAAAAGCACCCATTGAAAAAAATATAATAAATAATGCCATTTTTTAAAATCAGGAGGTTTTGGTGGTAAAAGTAAAATTGCTAAAATTGCAGAAGTAATTACACCAAAAGTTGAAAGTTGTAAAATTAAACCAGTTACTTTTGGTAAGTTATAAGAAAGTAAAGTTTCCTTAAAACTTTTACTACCAAAAATTAAAGGCAACCATCCCATACTAAAAATAATTATTGAATTTGTAGCCCAAGACCAAAATCCTTCTATAATATGCAATGACCAATAAATTTTTTTCCTTAAAGGAATAAATTTATTTTTTATAAAACCACATAACAAATAAGGAATATCATCAGCGCCCCAAGCCCAACGCCTTTGCTGTAAATATAAATTTTTTAAGGTTTTTAAAAATGATGGGTGCGCATTAGCATCCATTGACACTGGATAAACTAATGGTACAACCTTAAAATCGCCATTATAATAAAGATAACATTGCCAAAAAATGCGCGAGTCCTCAGAAACATTATTAATTTCCCAAAAACCAACATCAACCAATGCTTTAAATGGGATTGATTGGGAAGAAAAAGAAGTTAATCTTTCAGGTCGAGCTTGCTGCATCATTTGCCAAAAAGTTGAAGAAAAAGAAATGATTCTTGAAATTGCTGGTGCATTATAAATATTATTTAAAAACAATGGAATTGGTTGATAAATTGCTTTTTGATTATCTTGATTTGACAGAAAAACATAAGTTAATCTCCCAAAATACTCTGGAAAAATTTGAGTATCTATATCAAAAACAGAAGTTAAAATTTTTTCATAAGGAATTTTAAGTGGATCAATAATTAATTTTTTAACCTGGCGCGCAGCCCAAGTTTCATTTGATCCTTTACCAGGAAGCTCTCCTTCTAAACCATAAGGATGGTATGTTATTAAAAATTTAAAAAACTTATCCCCAAATTCTTTTTCTATTTTTAAACCGGTATTTTTGGCTTCTTCACCAGCCCTTTCTTCTTGGGCCAAGACAACTATAAATTTATCTTTAGGATAATTAGCATTTAATAATGACAAAAAACTTTCTCTAACTACTTCATAGGGTTCTTTATACATTGGGAAAATTATTAAATGATATAAATCTTGCCAAGGATAATTAGTTTTTTGTAACTCATTCAGCCAATTAATTTTTAAATTTTTTTTCATTTCAACAAATGCTGATCTTAAATGCAAATAAAGATAAATGAGTTTAAAAAACCAATAAATATCAAATAAAATTATAAAAATAGCTGCCCAAACTGGATATTTAAAAGAAATAAAAAAAATTAAAAAAAGAGTAAGCCAAGATAAAAAACCAGGTAAAATTTCTAAAAATCTTTTCATTTAATTCATTAAAATCCAAAAAATTTATCTAAAGATAAAGCTCCAGAGCTATTAAACAAAATAATTACTGCACCAGCCAAAATTAAAAGATCTAATTCAAATTCTATTTTTGACATGTGCCCAAAAAATCTCCAAATTATAATCACTAAAAATTGCAAAAGTACAAATAAAGCTACAATTTGAGACAAAAATCCTAAAACTAAAAAAATGCCTCCAAAAAACTCTAAAATCATTGCCAAAAAAGCAAATAAAAATCCTGGTTTAAAACCATTTTGATTCATCCAATCAGAAACAATTTTAAGATTCTTTAATTTTGGATATCCATGAAGTATTAAAATTAGCCCTAAAATTAAACGCAAAAAAAATATAGACCAATCACTCCAAATTAAAAAACTATCAAATATTTGAAAAAATAGCATTTTAAAAATAAAATATCAAAATGACCTTTTATTATATTGATTTTTTATATTATATACTTTAAAATATTTGGAGTCAAAGGCCCCGTCGTCTAGCCTGGTCTAGGACATCGGCTTTTCAAGCCGGTAACACGGGTTCAAATCCCGTCGGGGCTACAAGAAAAAATTACATAAGCAAAAAACAAAAAAATTCAGCAAACCTTCAAATATCTCTATAGAGATTTGAACCCGCAGAAAGAGGTCGGGGGAACTGGTTTTCCCGCATAGGAAAATAGGAGCAAAGCGACGTAAGAAACCGTGGGTTTCTTAAGAGCCACGTCAATATGGCGTGACGAGTAAAAATCCCGTCGGGGCTACAATGGAATTACTAAAACCAAAAATTTAATTGAAGTTAAAGTTAATTAAGAATTGTAAAAGTTTAAAAAGAAAATGTATAACCCAAGAAACATTTTGGACTCTATAAGACAATAAAATTATGAAATTTTTTAATCGTATTCAAATATGCTGGTATTAAAGGTTTTATAACTGCTTATAATTATGCTTAAAAACAGGTATATGGTTACAAAAAATAGATTTTTTTGAAAAAATATTTTAAAATTTAAATAATGGCGCAAATATATATTAAATTATTTAAAGATTTATCAAAAAATGATGTTGCTTTAGCTGGTGGCAAGGGTGCTTCGCTTGGCGAGATGACACAGGGTGGCATCCCTGTTCCTCCAGGTTTTGTAATTCTATCAACGTCTTTTGAAAAATTTTTAGAAGAAAATGATTTAGGTATAGAAATTGATTCAATTTTATACTCTGTAAATCATAAAAAAATTCATACTGTTGAAAATGCGTCAGAAGAAATTAGAGCTCTTATTTTACAAGCAGAAATACCAAAAAATATTAAATTAAAAATTAAAAAATATTTTAAAAAACTTAATTCAAAATATGTAGCTGTAAGATCATCGGCTACTACTGAAGATTCAGCAAGCGCGGCGTGGGCGGGACAACTTGAAAGTTATCTCAACACGACCGAAAAAACTTTGCTTGAAAATGTAAAGAGGTGTTGGGCTTCGCTATTCACGCCGCGCGCCATTTTTTACCGTTTTGAAAAAAATTTACACAAACAGAAAATATCCGTCGCGGTTGTGGTGCAAAAAATGGTTGAAAGCGAAAAATCGGGTATCGCTTTTTCTGTTCATCCGGTAACGCAAGACAGAAACCAACTCATTATTGAAGCCGGTTTTGGGCTTGGTGAAGCAATAGTTTCGGGACAAATCACGCCAGATTCTTATGTCGTTGAAAAACAACCGCGACGGATTATTGATAAAAATATTCAAACTCAAACAAGAGGGCTTTATCGTGCAAAAATTGGTGGCAACGAATGGCGCGATATTCCAAAAGAAAAAGGCAAAAAACAAGTTTTGTCTGACGATGATATTTTGGCACTTTCGGAGCATATCCTCAAGATTGAACGCCATTACGGTTTTCCCGTAGATATAGAGTGGGCTTTTGAAAAAAGTAAATTTTATATTGTTCAATCGCGACCAATTACAACATTAAGAGATGAAGGTATAGTCACTGATTAAAGTGTATGGGAACTAAAATACGAACGAGTATTCGGTGGACCAAATATGCCATTTTTGGTTTCTGACATTGCTGTCGAAAAATATGTGTTCAAGTACCGCTTTGTCGTCACAAAAATTGATAATATCTGGACTTGTTACATGCCCCTGGAAGAAAAACAGAGAACGTTGTCTGAAGGTAAAAAATTATTTGAAAATGAAACAGCTTTTAAAAAATATAGGTCTGAATACTTAAAGTTTATTGACAGCTATCCGCAACAATTCGATTCAATTATTAAAAATAAAAATTCTATAACGGCTCAAGATTTCCAAGATTTTCTTGAGTTGTGTTGGGCCGCAGAAACCTATTATGAAAATACTCAGTATTTTTTTACTGACTTGGTGGTTGCGGACAAGAAATTTGAACAGGATTTCAGTAGTCTCAAAATAAAGGGGCGTGCCTTACTTAATGATCAATACTTTTCAGCAAATAATTACCTTGAGAGAGTCCTTAAGAAAGTCTCAAATGTAGTTGGTGTTGATTTAGAAGATCTTTATTTCTACAAATGGAAGGAAATTGTTGATTTATTGTCCGGAAGAAAAGTTAATGTTCCGAATAAAGCGGCACGACTAACTTTTATTACTTATCTTCATGGCAACAACAAAGTTACAATTTTTGGTGAAGAAGCGAGAGAAAAAATTCTAATTTTCAAAAATAGACACGAAAAGCAACTCTCGGGTCTTTCCGGCACTATTGCTAATAAAGGAAAAGCAATTGGGAGAGTACGTATTCTTGATCAGGGCTACGACCACAAGACTTTGAGTAAGTTTTTAGATGAGATGCAAAAAGGCGAAATACTTGTTGCCGAAACGACTTCGCCAGAAATTATGGTTGCTTGCGAAAAAGCAGCGGCCATCGTTACCAATCAGGGCGGATTGATGTCTCACGCGGCAATTATATCGAGAGAGCTCGGTATTCCCTGTATTGTCGGTGTTGAAGGCGCGACAACTAAATTAAAAAATGGCGATATGGTTGAAGTTGACGCTAATCAGGGAATTGTAAGAGTTTTAAAGAAAAAATAAATTTTAAAACGCATAAAATATTTAGCACACAAATCTAATGGTTTAAACAGGGAATTGTAAAAACTTTAAAAATAAAGTAAAATAAATATCAATAAAAATAGTCACAAAAGTATAAATAATGTAATTAGACAAATATAGAAAAATTATAAAAAATATGATATAATATTTATTAAGTCGTAATAAAAATAATAATATGAAATACAAAAAAGTATATACAAGAGAAAACACATTGCTTACATATTGTGCTTGGCAAGATTTTCAAGATAAACTTTTTGGACCACAACTTAACTGGAAAATTCCACCAACTTTATTTGAGTCAAACCATAATTTAGTAAATATTTATATAGAATCAAATTATCTAAATAAAAGATTGAATAGACTTACTCTTAAAACCAAAAAATATCCAAATTATTTAAAAGAGCGCTTTGATAAATATAAAAAGATATTAAGAGAACTTAATAAATATTATAATGGAAATAAAAAAATAAAAAATCTTGAGGAACTTATTGTTTTTTATGATTTAACAGTTGAAGGATGGTTGGGATATGGTTTAGCATTTTTAGTTCCTAACGCTAAAGATATTACTCATAAAGATAAACTTTTAGCAATGTCTTTTAGAAAAAG
>CAYMYP010000003.1:0-5745 GCA_964394705.1 uncultured Candidatus Saccharibacteria bacterium
ATAATTTCACAAATTCTGTCGCTGTGATTAACTCGGGCCAGGACGGCAAATGGGACTTTTCCTTGAAAGACAACGGCGCCGCCGCAAACACCGCCTATTGCTTGCGCGCGGTTAAGTCTGATGGTTCTCTTTTGGATACTTATACTGTTATTCCTCAAATTACAACTGCTTCTGCTCCTTCTTTGACTTGTGCATTATCAGCAACTTCAACTGCTTTTTCAAATCTTTCACCCATAGCTGTCTCAACCTCTTCGCCTGACATAACTATTACTGTTACATCAAGCGCTGCTTTTCAAATTGTTGTAAATGATGCTGGAAATGGGACAAGCCCCGGTCTTTATAAATCAACTACTCCAATTTATTTAATTTTATCTTCCGATGCTAATTTGACTACTGAAACTGATGGTTATGGAATCCAAGCAACAACTACTAATAGTTCAATCACAATTAATGCAAAATATAATCAAAGTGGAAATAATGTTGGTGGGCTTTCTACAACTACTATTCAATTAGCTTCTTCAACTAGCGCTGTAAATGGAGCTTCAATAAATATAAAACATAAAGCAAGCGCTTCTTATAATGCTCCAGCAGGTTCATATTCTGACACTATTACTTATACATGTTCAAGTATTTAAAATTTAATATTGGGATGTCGCACGTTTTGGAGGAGGCGTGGCGTTCTAATTATCCACTTGACATATTTTTTTTATAAATAATAATTAAATAAAAGGTCGTAAAATAAAAAATTATAGAATTAAATTTTATGGATAAAAAATTTTTATTGGGTTTTTCTTTGGTTATATTTTTGCTTTTAACTGCTCAATATTTAACGCAAACATCAGCTCAAACCGTTTCAGTTTCAGCAACAGTACCAACATCAGTAACTTGTAATTTATCTACAACAACTACTGCATTTGGTTCTATTACTCCATCTTCTGTTTTTACTTCTTCGCCAAATGTCACCACAACTGTTTCTTGTAATCCTGCCGCGGGATGTCAAGTTCAAATAAATGATGCTGGTGATGGTACAAATGGAGGTCTTTGGAACTCTTCTGCATCATATTTAATTCCTTCTCCTGCTTCTGGCTTTCCATCAACCGCAACACTTTCAGCTGGAACAGATGGTTACGGAATTCAAGCCGCTACAACAGGAGCTGGAAGCGGCGGCACATTTACTTTAAATTCTATTTATAATCAGACTGGAAATACTGTAGGAAGACTTTCCACAACAACTGTGCAATTAGCTTCAACAACCCAGCCTGCAGCAAACAGAGAAATTGTAGTAACTCACAAAGCTGCTGTATCAGGCCTTGCTCCAGCAGGTTCATATACAGATACCATTACTTATACTTGTGTTTCAAATTAATTCAAATTTATTAAAAGAGCGATTTTAAATTAATATGAAAAAATTTCTATTCATTTTAGCGATAGGAAATTTAATTTTATTTAATTTTGCTTATGGGCTTACAATTGCGCCTGCAAAAATCGAATTTGACGCAAATCCAGGGGACGAAATTAAATTTTCTATTTATACAAGAAATGACGGCGATTTAGGAGAATATGCTTATTCAATTGTAAAAGGATTTAGCGAAGATGGAGGAGGCGGAAAAATTTTTATTGAAGATGCTCCGGAAATAAGCTGGGTGCAAATTCCAGAGAAAGTTGCAGTGCCGTTAAATCAAATGATTGAAGTTCCAGTTGTAATAAAAGTTCCAGAGAACGCCCCGTCTGGTGGCCATTTTTTGGCAGTTGGTTTTGGGAGTTTTCCTAAAGTCCAGGAAAGCAAGGTTGGAGTTGGAGTAAATGTTTTAGGTCTTGTTTATATTAATGTTTCTGGAAATAGATTTGATAAAATTTCTATTTCAGAATTATTATTCAAAAACTTTTATTTTTCTTTGCCAGTAAATTTTTCTTATAAAATTAAAAATGATGGCAATACTTATGTAAGGCCAGTTGGAGATATTGAAATTAGAAATGTCTTCGGTAAATTAGTTGCTAATTTAAAAATTAACGAACGCGAACTTCAGATTTTGCCAAACATAGAAAAAACAATGGAAAATTCTTGGAAAACAAATTTTGCTTTCGGTCCTTATAAGGCAACATTTAATATCTTATATGGTCCAAATAAGGATTTAACTTTAAAACAAGACCATTGGTTTTTTGTGTTGCCGCTTAATATTTTAGCTGTTTTGATTTTTATTCTTATTTTAATTATTTGGATAATTCCCTGGTTAATTAGAAAATATAATAAATGGGTTATTTCCCGCGCTAACAAACAATAATGGATGAAAAAAATAATTTTAGGCATTTTAATAATTTTAAGTTCTTTAGTTTTTTTATTTTTATTTTTTTGGGCTAAAAGCGCGCAGGTTAACATTTCAGCAATAGTGCCTGGAATTTGTGGCAATGGGATTCAAGAAATTTTAGAGCAATGTGATATCAATGATTTTGGGGGACGAACTTGCCTAAATTTTGGATATAGCGGAGGAAATTTAGCATGTAATAATGATTGTACTTTAAATTTTTCCGGTTGTACTTTACCTCCTTCACCTCCGCCCGGCGGAGGCGGCGGAGGCGGAGGAGGAGGATATTTACCCCCATCTCCTTATGGGACAATAATAATTTCAGGATTTGCTTATCCTAAAAGTGAAATTACTTTAATGTCTGATGGTGAAATAAAAGCCACTACAAAAGCTGGCGATGATGCTAAATTTGAATTTACTTTTTCTAATTTGAATCCTGGAAATTATTTATTTGCTCTTTATTCAGAAGATAAAGATGGAAGAAGAAGTTCTTTATATACTTTTCCTGTTAAATTAGAAGCAGGGCAAACCATAAGAGCAGGGAATATTTTGCTTTCGCCTTCAATTGATGTTGATAAATTAGAAGTTAAGCGCGGAGATTTTGTCTCTATTTTTGGTTTTACTCAGCCAAAATCTGATGTTTTAATTAATGTCGGATCTGATGAAGAATTGTTTTTTAAAACAAGTTCAACAGACGAAGGTTTTTATCTTTATCAGCTGCAAACAGATATGCTGGATCCAGGAGATCATAGCGCGAAATCAAAATCAATTTTACAAAATCAAATGGTAAGTAATTATTCTCGCGCAGTTACTTTTAAAGTTGGAAACAAATCAGTTTTTAAAATATCTCAAAAATGTCCTCCTGTTGATTTAAATAATGATTGTAGAGTAAATTTGATTGATTTTTCTATTTTAGCTTATTGGTATAAAAGACCTAAACCACCTCAAAATCTTGATTTTAACAAAGATGGCAGAGTTGATTTAATTGATTTTTCAATTTTGGCTTATTGGTGGACAGGCTAAATTTAAAAATATGATTATTTATCCAAAAATAGAAAACAAAAATATAGGGGTTGGCCAAATGGTAAAAATTCCAATTATTTTAGATACCGAAGGAAAAGAAATTAATGCCCTTGAAATTAAAATTGATTTTTCAAAAAATTTGATTTTTAGAAATTATTTTGAAGGGAAAAGCATCATAGGACTTTGGATTCAAAAGCCAAGGTTAGAAAATGATCAAATTGTTTTTTCAGGAATTATCCCAGGAGGATTTAATGGTAGAAATTTTGAAATTATAGAATTAATTTTTGAAGCAAAAGAATCTGGAATTGCTCAAATTAATATAAACGATAAGTCAACAATTTTATTAAATGATGGTTTGGGCACTAAAAATAATTTTTTAGCTTTAAAAGAAGAATTAAATATTTCAAAAGAAGCCAAAAAAGAGGATTTAAAAATTGAAGATCGTTATCCGCCAGATGATTTTAAAATTTATTTAGCAAAAGACTCAAATCTTTTTGGTGGTAAATATTTTATAAGTTTTGACGCTATAGATAAACAATCTGGAATAGCTTATTATGAAGTTTCTGAAAAACCAATAAGTTTTACTCAAATTTTTCATTTCAAAAAGGAAGAAAAGCCGGATTATTTTATAAAAACAGAAAGCCCCTATGTTTTAAATGATCAAACTCTTGCAAGTTTTGTTTATGTAAAAGCGGTAGATAAAGCTGGCAATGAAAAAATTGAGGTTTTGTATCCTAAAAATTTAATAGATATTTCTAGCCTAGGTTTAGGATTGGTTTTTGTTTTATTATTTTTTGTTTTTGTTTTAAAATTAAAGAAATGGTTTGTGGCCGTAAAAAAATAATTAAATATCTTTTATTTTTATTTTTGTTTTTGAATTTTTTTGAGCTTGCAAAAGCGGCTGATTTATATTTAAGTCCGGCATATAAATTAGTTCAGGTCGGAGAAAATTTTAGTTTAAATGTTTTAGTTGACTCATCTGATCAATCAGCTAATGCTGTTTCTTTTAGAATAAATTATCCTTCAAATTTATTAAAAATAAATTCTTTATCTCAAACTAATTCGCTTATAAATTTTTTTGTACAACAGCCAAATTTTAGTGAAAGTGAAATTTACGCCGAAGGCGTAATTATGAATCCAGGTTTTTGGGGAAGTGCAGGAAAAATTTTGACAATTAATTTTAAAGCGCTTAAGCCTGGAAGCGCTTTAATTAATTTTCTTTCTGGATCAGTTTTAGCAAATGATGGCGCTGGTACAAATATTTTAAAAAATTTAAAAAGCGCAAACATAGAAATTAAAGAAGCGCCTAAATTAGAGCAAAAACCAAAACAAATTGGAAATCCTCCTATGGAACCAAAAGTTTTTTCAGAAACCCATCCTAATCAAGATAGTTGGTATAAATTAAATAATGGCAAAATTGAATGGGAATTTGATGATAAAGATATTTCTAAAATATATTTAGATATTTATCATAACAACTTTTTAGTTTCTAATTTAAATTTTGAGCCCGTAGTTAAATCATATGATTTTTCTAATTTAGAAAATGGCAAGTGGGAATTTAAGGTTTCATTGGAAAACAATTATAGCAAAAGCAGCTCAACAGTTTATAAAATAAATATTGATAATGAACCTCCACAAATTAAAAGCTTTGAAATTTTAAGAGATAATTTAACTTATAATCCAGAATTTAAATTTGAGATTATTGATAATTTTTCAGGATTTAATTATTTAGAAATTAAAATTGACAACCAAAGCCCAATAGTTTTAAAAGATTTAACATATAAAATTTCAGGCATAGAACCGGGAGTGCATAAAATTTCTATAACAGCTTTTGATGGCGCAGGAAATTATACTACCCGAGAAAAAGAATTTTATGTAAAAGAAAAAGTGGAGATAGTTAAAAATATTTATGATATTTATATTTTTATAATTTTAATTCTTCTTATAATTGTAATTATTGTAATTTTTGAAGTTTATCGTCTGAATAAAATTAAAAAACACCTAAGGCAAGAAATTTTAAGTGTAGAAACAGCATTAAATAAAGCATTTAAATCTTTAAAAAGGAATGTAGTAAAACATCTTGGTTATTTAGAAAAAGTCAAACAAATTAGAGACCTTTCTTATTTAGAAAATAAAATTTTAGAAGAATTAAAAAAAGACCTAAATGAAGCGGAAAAATTAATTGAAAAAGAAATTAAAGAAGATGACAATAAATAAATTAACTGCTGACATCTTACATTCGCACTTTGACTTTTTAAATAATTTTTCTTTATAATTATTAAATGCAAATTGGTTGTCTTAAAAATTTAACCAAGGATAAGGTTTTAGTTTTGGTTTTAAAAGAAGGAGAAAATTCGGAAAAACATCCATTTTTAAATTATTTAGATTTATACGACAAAAGATATATTTTAAATTTTTT
>CAYMYP010000003.1:5755-14201 GCA_964394705.1 uncultured Candidatus Saccharibacteria bacterium
ATAAATTAAAAGCAGGAGATAGTCAGTTATTGCTTTTGCCAAGCAACCGCGAAATTATAATTTTAAAAGAAGTTGAAAAATCAAAATTTAATCATCATAAGGCACTAAAATTAGCTCGTCGCGCTATCTTTGTTTCTAAAAATTTTAAGAAAGAAAATATTGTTTTAAATTTAACTGATTTTAAAGCAAATGATTTTAATTATGAAAATAATGATTTGGCTCAAATTTTAGCAACTCATTTAGAGCTTGCAAATTTTGAGTTTAATAAATACAAATCAAAACCCAATAGTTTTTTTGTTAAAGAAGTTCAGTTTTTGTGTGCAGAAAAAATTGATTTAGACAAAGATTTTAATATTGGAAAAATTATTGGCGAAGCAATCAATAACGCAAGGCGTCTTGCAAATACTCCTGGAGGAGTAATGACACCTTCAATGTTAGCTGAGGAAGCTAAAAATATTGGGAAAAACAATAAAAAAATCAAAGTTCAAATTTTAAATAAAAAAGAAATTCAAAAGTTGGGCATGGGAGGAATTTTAGGGGTTGCCTCAGGTTCAGCAGAAGAGCCGAAATTTATTATTATGGAATATTTTAATGGGCATAAAAACGACAAACCAATTGTTTTAGTTGGCAAAGGTATTACTTTTGATAGCGGCGGTCTAAACTTAAAGCCAACTGATGGAATTTATGAAATGCATATGGATATGACAGGAGGAGCAGTGGTAATGCACACAATTGAAGCACTAGCTAAATTAAAAGTTTCAAAAAATATTGTGGCTTTGGTGCCAGCTGTTGAAAATATGCCTTCAGGATCAAGTTATCGTCCAGGAGATATTTTAAAAAGTTTTAGCGGAAAAACAGTTGAAGTTTTAAACACTGATGCCGAAGGAAGAATTGTTTTAGCAGATGCCTTAACTTATGCTCTAAAATATTATAACCCGCAAATGGTTTTTGATGTTGCAACTTTAACTGGCGCTGCAATGGTAGCTTTAGGACTGCGAGCTTCTGCAATTTTTGGAAATGATGAAAATTTAATTCAAAAATTCAAAAGCGTTGGAGAATTTAGTGGTGATTTTGTTTGGCAGCTTCCTTTATGGGAAGAATATGAAGAAGATATTAAAGGAATTTTTGGCGATGTTTTAAATGCTTCAAAAATTCGCTATGGTGGAGCAATTACTGGCGCAATGTTTTTATATCAATTTATAAAATCCGAAACCGAGCCTAAATGGATTCATTTAGATATTGCACCGCGTATGACTTCAATTGATGGAGATTTTTACGCAAAGGGATCGCTTGCTCCTGGTTCTGCGCTTTTAACTTATTTTATTTATAAATTTTTATAAAAAATGATTATTATTTTTACTGGTGATGGCAAGGGTAAAACTACTGCTTCTATAGGGCAAATGATTCGAGTAATTGGCAGAGGCAAAAATGCTTTAATGCTTCAGTTTATAAAAGGACCTATTAAATCAGGAGAAGATTATTTTAATGATTTTTTTAATGAAATGGAATCTGAAAATTTGGGAAATTTTAAAATTAAAAAAGGAGGTTTAGGTTTTGTTGGAATTTTAGGAGATAATTTGCCGTTTGAAGAACATAAAAAAGCAGCAGAAAAGACATTTTTAGAATTTAAAAAAGAATATCAATCGCAAAAATGGGATTTGATAGTTTTAGATGAAATAAATGTTGCTTGTAATCTAAATTTAATTGATAAAAACGAGGTTATTGCTGAAATTAAAAATTTTCCTAAAAATAAGATTTTAATTTTGACAGGTAGAGGCGCTCCTCAAGAATTTATTGATTTAGCTGATTTAGTTACTGAAATGAAAGACATTAAACATCCTTTTTATGATGGTAAAAGCGCAGAAATAGGAATAGAATTGTAATCTAAATTTTAAAATGAATTTTAATTTTAAAAATTTTATTTTATGTTGTTTAGAAAAACTTAAATTTAAAATTGGCTTGGTTATTTTTTTAATTTTTTGTATTTTTATTTTTTATGTTTTGTATTATCTTTTTTTGCCAATAAATATTCAAAAAGAAGTTTTTTTTAAAATTGAAAAAAGTCAAAATTTTTTTGAAATTGCAAATAATTTAAAAAATCAAAATTTAATTAAATCAAAATTTGCTTTTATTAGTTTTGGAATTTTAAGCGGAGATTTTTTAAAAATTAAAAGCGGCACACATAAAATTGAAAGCAATTTTTCTATGTTTAAGCTTTTTAATATTTTAACTTCAATAGAAAGTACTTATACTAAAGTTTTAATTCCAGAAGGAGTAAATATATATGAAATTGATAATATTTTAAGTTTAAATAATGTTTTAAAAGAAGGGGAATTAATTAAATTTATAAAAGAAAATAAATTAGATATTGAAGGAAGGCTTACCCCTGACACTTATTTATTTTTTTATGAATCTAGACCAGAAGAAGTAATTGCTAAAATGCAACAAAATTTTAATAATAAAATTTTGCCTTTGCTTTTAAAATCAAACAATCCCACTTCTACTTTAATTTTAGCATCTTTACTTGAAAAAGAATCTCCTTTTTTTGAAGATAAAAAAATTATTGCTGGAATTCTTTTAAAAAGATTAGAAAATGATATGCCTTTACAAGTTGATGCAAGCATTTGCTATATTAAAGATTTAGAGCAAAACAAAGAGGTGCCTTGTTTGCCGCTTAAAGCTCTTGACTTTAAAATAAATTCGCCATATAATACTTATATTTATAAAGGTATGCCGCCTGCGCCCATTGCAAATCCTGGCATAGATAGTGTTTTGGCTGCTTTAAACCCAGAAAAAAGTAATTATTGGTATTATCTTAGCGATCCTAAAACAAAAAAAGCAGTATTTAGCGAAACTTATAATGAGCATAAAAAAAATATAAAAGTTTATTTACGCCCAAATGATTAGCATAATTTATTAATTTTTAAAAAAATAAGAACTCCGCAAATGGAGTATCTTTTTGTGTTTAAAAAGTCGATTAATTTTTATAAAAATGATAGATACAAAAGAAAATATTAAAAAATTTTCAATAAAAAATTTTGGTAAAAATATTTCTTTAATTGAACAGCCAAAATTAAACAGTATTCAAATAGATTCATATAAATGGTTTTTAGAAAAAGGATTAAGAGAGCTTTTAGACGAAGTTTCTCCAATTTTAGATCATACTGGTTCTAAATATGAACTTTATTTTGAAGAATATAAATTTGGCGAACCAAAAATAGACGAGGCAACTGCGCGTTATAAAGATGATTTTTATACAATTCCATTATATATAAATGTCAAGTTAGTTGATAAAAAAACAAATAAAAGTGTTAAACAGGAAATTTATTTTGGAGAAATTCCTTATATGACTGAAAGAGGAACTTTTATTATCAATGGCGTTGAAAGAATTATAGTTTCGCAATTAGGAAGATCAGCTGGAGTTCATTTTAATGCCGTAAATATTAAAGGAAGACAATATTTTGGAGCAAAAGTAATTCCATTAAAAGGCCCTTGGCTTGAATTTGAAACTGATAATAATAATGTAATTAGCGTTAAAATTGATAAACATAGAAAAGTTCCTGTTTCAGCTCTTTTAAGGATATTTTTGGCAAGCGATAAAGACAGCGATGTTGATATAAATAAAATTAAATCTTATTTTAAAGATATTGATACTGGAGACATAAAATATATTAAAACCACTTTTTCTAAAGATCCAGCTTCTAATTTAGATGAAGCATATTTAGAAGTTTATCATCGTCTAAGACCAGGAGATCCTGCAACAGCCCAAAATGCCCGCCAGTTAATTGATTCAATGTTTAAGCGCAAGGATCGTTATGATATTTCTCGTGTTGGCCGATATAAATTCAATAAAAGATTAAATTTAAAAAATAAAGAAAGTAGAATTTTAGATTTTGAAGATATTGCTTCTATTGTTGCTGAAATCATAAGATTAAACAATGACCCCAATGCTTTACCTGATGATATTGATCATTTAGGAAATAGAAGAGTAAAGCCTGTTGGAGAGCTTTTGATGGAAAGACTCCGAATTGGATTTGCAAGATTGCGAAGAATTATTCAAGATAGAATGTCAACTTTAGCGGTTGATACAATTTTGCCTTCTTATTTAATTAATACTAAACCTCTTATCGCTTCTTTAAATGAATTTTTCTTGCTTTCTCAACTTTCTCAATTTGGAGAGCAAACTAATATTTTATCAGAAACAGAACATAAGCGCAGATTAAGCGCTTTAGGACCAGGAGGGTTAAATAGAGAAAGGGCTGGATATGAAGTAAGAGATGTCCACCACTCTCATTATGGCAGAATTTGTCCGATTGAAACTCCAGAAGGACACAATATTGGTTTGATAAATCACTTGGCTAACTTTGCAAGATTAAATGATTTTGGTTTTATTGAGACTCCATATATAAAAATTCAAAACGGAAAAATTACTGATGAAGTTGTTTGGCTTGACGCAATAGAAGAAGAAAAATATAAAATTATTCCTGCGACAACTCCTTATGATAAAAATAAAAAAATATCTGTAGATTATGTTGATGCTCGCTGTGGATCTAATATTTTGAATATTAAAAAAGAAGAGGTTGATTTTATTGAAGTTGTGAGCCATCAATTTATTAGCGTTTCTACTTCTTTAATTCCATTTTTACAACATGATGATGCTAATCGCGCTTTGATGGGTTCAAATATGCAAAGGCAAGCTGTTCCATTATTAAAGCCGCAAGCTCCATTAGTTTCAACTGGTCAAGAAGAAAAAGTTGCAAGAGATTCCGGTTATCTTTTAATTGCTGAAGATGACGGTGAGGTTTTGGAATCCGACGCAAACCATATTAAAGTTAAATATAAAAAGAATAATAATATTGTAAATTATTCTCTTTTAAAATTTAGAAGATCTAATTATTTTACAACTATTTCTCAAAAACCAGTTGTTTTGCCTGGCGATAAAATTAAAAAAGGAGATATTTTAGCTGATGGACCTTCGATGGAAAATGGAGTATTAGCTTTAGGAAGAAATTTGCTTGTTGCTTTTATGCCTTTTGAAGGAGCAAATTTTGAAGATGCTATTGTAATTTCAGAAAAAGTTGCCCGCGATGACGTTTTTACTTCTGTGCATATTGAAGAATTTTATTGTGATGTTAGAGATACAAAACTCGGGCCAGAAATTACTACTCCTGATATTCCTAATGTTCCTGAAGAAAAATTGAGGAATTTAGACGAAGAGGGAATTATAAGAATTGGAGCTGAAGTTAAGGCTGGGGATATTTTAGTTGGTAAAGTTTCTCCAAAAGGTGAGGCTGATTTGACTCCAGAGGAAAAATTGCTTAGAGCAATTTTTGGCGAAAAAGCCCGCGAAGTTAAAGATACTTCACTTGAAGTTCCTCATGGCAAAAGAGGCCGCGTTATAAGTATTAAGATTTTTTCAAGAGATAAGGGCGATAAATTAGAAGCAGGAATTATTAAAAGGATTGTTATTGAAATTGCTGTTTTAAGAAAAGTTCAGCCAGGAGATAAGTTAGCTGGAAGGCATGGAAATAAAGGTGTAATTTCACAAGTAAGAGCAGTTGAGGATATGCCATATTTACCAGATGGTACGCCTGTTGATATTGTTTTAAATCCATTAGGCGTTGCTTCACGTATGAACTTAGGTCAAATTTTAGAAACTCATTTGGGTTGGGCAGCTCATAAATTAGGATATAGAGCTATAACTCCAGGACTTGATTCGGTTTCTGAGGAAGATATTAAAGAAGAATTGAAAAAAGCAGGTTTGCCTGAAGATAGTAAAATTACTCTTTTTGATGGTAGAACCGGTGAGCCATTTCATAATAAAGTAATGGTTGGTTATATTTATATGATGAAATTGAATCATTTAGTTGAAGATAAAGTCCATATGCGTTCAATTGGCCCTTATTCGTTAATCACTCAACAACCATTAGGAGGTAAAGCTCAATTTGGCGGACAAAGATTTGGAGAAATGGAAGTTTGGGCTTTAGAGGGTTATGGCGCAAGAAATATTTTGCAGGAAATGCTTACAATTAAATCCGATGATGTTTTAGGGAGAGCTGCTGCATATGAAGCAATTGTAAGAGGAGAAAAAATTAAAAGATCAAATTCCCCCGCATCTTTTAATGTTTTAGTCAGTGAAATTAAATCTTTGGGACTAAATATTGAACCATTATATGATCCAGCAGCAAAATCAAAAGATGATTTTAAAGCATTGAAAATATCAATTCCTTCGCCGGAAGATATTTTATCTTGGTCTTATGGTGAGGTATTGAAACCTGAAACTATTAATTATAGGACTCAACGTCCAGAAAAAGATGGATTGTTTTCTGAAAGAATTTTTGGTCCAGTTAGAGATTATGAATGCGCTTGCGGTAAATATAGAAAAATAAAATATAAGGGAATAGTTTGCGAAAAATGCGGCGTTGAAGTTACCCGTTCTTATGTAAGAAGAGAAAGAATGGGACATATTACTTTAGCTACACCAGTTGCCCATATTTGGTTTTTAAAAAATATTCCTTCAAGATTAGGTTTGATTTTGGGAGTCCAGTCTTCTAAATTAGAAGGAGTTATTTATTACGTAGATTATATTGTAACTTATGTTGATGAAGAAAAAAGAAAAGAAACATTAGAAGAAATTAATAATGAATTAAAAACTAAGCTTAAAGTTTTAAAAAGAAATAAAGATTCTCAAGATGAATTAATTAATCAAGCTCAAAAATTAAAACAACAGCTTTTAGACTTAAAAGTTGGATATATTTTAAGTGAAAATGATTATTTTGAATTAAGCCGCAAATTTGGAGGGTTGTTTAAGGCCGGAACTGGAGCAGGGGCTGTTCGCGAAATTCTTGAAAATATGGATTTAAGAAAAGAAATTAGAGCTATTGAGAAAAAACTTGAAGAAAGTAAGGACCCAATAAAAGAAACAAAATTACTTCATAGATTAAAAATTTTCCGCTCAATGATTAAAAATAATATAAGACCGGAATGGATGATTTTAAAAGTGCTTCCGGTTCTTCCTCCAGATTTAAGGCCTATGGTTGCATTAGATGGCGGAAGATTTGCAACATCTGATTTAAATGATTTATACAGAAGAGTAATTAATAGAAACAATCGTCTTAAAAAACTTTTAGAAATTAAAGCACCTGAAATTATTATTAAAAATGAAAAAAGAATGCTTCAAGAAGCAGTAGATGCTTTAATTGATAATTCAGCAAGATCAAAAAATCAGCAATTTACATCAAGAAAAAGACCATTGCGATCGCTTGCTGATTTACTTAAGGGTAAACAGGGAAGATTTCGCCAAAATTTATTAGGAAAAAGAGTAGATTATTCAGGACGATCAGTTATCGTTGTAGGTCCTAAACTTAAAATTAGCGAATGTGGTCTTCCTAAAAAAATGGCTTTGGAGCTTTTTAAACCATTTATTATTGGAGAGTTGATTAAAAGAGGATTGGCTTTTAATATAAGAGCTGCAAATAGATTAATAGAGCAAGAAGGAGAAGAAATTTGGGCGATTTTAGAAGAGGTAATTAAAGGTAAAAGAATATTATTAAATAGGGCTCCAACATTGCATCGTTTAGGTGTTCAAGCATTTAAACCTATTTTAGTAGAAGGTTTAGCCATTCAAATTCCTTCTTTGGTTTGTACTGCTTTTAATGCTGATTTTGATGGGGATCAGATGGGCGTACACCTTCCTTTATCTGATGAAGCTCAAAAAGAAGCTGAGGAAATTATGGCTGCAGAAAAAAATATTTTAAAACCTGCAACCGGCGATTTAATTACTATTCCTACTCAAGATTTTGTGTTGGGTATATATTATTTAACTTTTTCGCCAAAAGATAAACCCGCAAAATATTTTGCAAGCATTAACGAAGTAATGATTGCTTATCATTTGGGTTATATTGAAATAAATGATCCAGTGGTAATTAATGGTATTAATACCACCGTTGGTAGGATTATATTTAATAATGCTTTAAGGGGATATGTCCCATTTGTTAATGAAACGCTTAATAAAAGCAAATTATCCAAACTAATTGATAGTTTAACTGAAATATGTGAGACCAGTGAAGTTGTTGAGATTTTAGATGATTTAAAACTTTTGGGTTTTGAATATGCTACACTAAGTGGTATAACTTGGTCTATTTTTGATTTGATTGTTCCTGAGGATAAAAATTTAATTATTAGTGAAGCTGATAAACAAATCAAAGATATTATTTTTCAGTATGAGCAAGGATTTTTAACTGATGCTGAAAGAAAAAGTAAGATTATAAATATTTGGGAAGATGCTCATGCCAAAATTTCTAAGCTAGTTAAAACAACATTAAAAATAAACAACCCAATTCTGAAAATTATTGATTCTGGCGCAAGAGGATCTTGGAACCAAGCCACTCAAATGTTTGGTATGAAAGGATTAGTTGTAAATCCTAAAAATGAGAAAATTGAAATT
>CAYMYP010000004.1:0-6014 GCA_964394705.1 uncultured Candidatus Saccharibacteria bacterium
AAAAATAAATTTTAAAACGCATAAAATATTTAGCACACAAATCTAATGGTTTAAATCGAAACCAAAACAATAATAATTTTTTGCTCTTATTTTTAAAAAGTTTTATACTTTAAAATATGGAAAATTTAATCATAATTATAGGAATTTTGATTATTGCAATTTTGGCTTTAATTGCCAAAAGGGTTTATTCGCGCAAAGAAACGCAAAGTGAAGGCTTTTTGCTTTTGCAAAATCAAATCAATGAAATCATAAAAACATTAGATCAAAAATTAGGCGAATCTACTAAATTTCTTTATAGCCAAATGCATGAAAGCAATAAAATGAGCAACCAAACCATAAAAGAAGTAACTCAAGAACTTACAAAATTAAATGAAGCACAAAAACAAATAAATGATTTAAGTAATCAATTAAAAAATTTACAAGATATTTTAAAAAATCCAAAGCAAAGAGGAATTTTAGGAGAATATTTATTAGAAAATACGCTAAAAAATACTTTGCCTCCAACAATTTATCAAATGCAATATCCTTTTTCTGACGGAACTAAAGTTGATGCTGTTATTTTTTATCAAGATAAAATTATTCCAATTGATTCAAAATTTAGTTTAGAAAATTACAATCGCTTTATTGAAGCCCAAACTGATGATGAAAGAAAAAAATATGAAACTGCCCTATATAATGATTTAAAAACAAGAATTGACGAAACTTCTAAATATATTAAACCCGAAGAAAATACCCTAAATTTAGCTTTAATGTATATTCCCTCAGAAGCTCTTTATTATGATTTATTAATTAATAAAGTTGGTTCAATTGCTGGTAGAAATTTAATTGAATACGCCGGCGAAAAAAAAGTAACCATAGTATCCCCCACCACTTTTCAAGCATACTTAATTACTTTAATGATTGGTTTAAAACAAATTGAAATAAACAAATCTGCTGAAAAATTAAGAAAAAATATTATTGAGCTTCAAAAACATCTTTTAAAATATGAAGAATTTATGATGAAATTAGGAGATAATTTAAATAAAACCTTAAATACTTACAATAAAACCTATGAAGAATTTCAAAAAATAGATAGAGATATTTATAAAATTACAGGAGAAACCAAAGATTCTAAAAATTTACCCCAAGGATCGTTAATAGAAAACTTGGAAGAATAATCTTACTTTTTCTTTTTCCTTAAAAAAGCTGGAGTATCCCAAATATCTTCGTCTTTTTTTTCTTCTTTTTTGTCTTCTTTTGTTTGAGGATTTGTTATTTGAGGATTTGCTGGAATTTCTACAATATTTTTTTCTTTTTCGTTTTTCCTTAACAAATTTATTTTAGAAGCAAAATTAAATTTATTTTTTTCTTCTTCTTTTTCTTCTTTTAGGTCTAAAATTGGAAAAGTTTTAGGTTGTTTATTTTCAATTACACTTTCAGCCCCTAATTTCCTAAAATCTAAAAAAGGAGTTGCTGTTTTTGATTCTGAAAATAAAGATGTTGTTTTCGCTCCACCGTTTAAACCAGTTGCAATTAAAGTAATTTTTAACTGACCTGGTTTTAAGTTTTTATCATAATAAGTGCCAAAAATAATTTTTGCTCCAGGATCAGCAATCTCACCTATTTTTTGAGCAGCCTCATAAATTTCAGTCATCTTCATATCTTTACCGCCAGCAACACCAAAAATAATTCCTTTCGCCCCAGTTGCGCTAACTTCTAAAAGAGGAGAGTTTAATGCTGCTTCTACCGCCAATGTTGCCCTATTAGAGCCAGAAGCAATGCCAACTCCAACAACTGCTGGCCCAGCATCTTCTACAACTGATTTTATATCAGCAAAATCCAAATTTATTATTCCAGGCAAAGCAATCATTTCAACAATTCCCAAAATAGCATTTTTTAAAACATCATCAATTGCTGAAAAAGCTTTTAAAATAGAAACATCTTTGTTAATTAAAGAAAAAATCTTATCATTGGAAATAACAACCAATACATCTACTTTATCTTTAAGTTTTACTAATGCCTCTTCAGCAATTTGAGCTCTTTTTGTACCCTCAAAAGAAAATGGTTTTGTTACAAAAGCAAGCGTTAAGGCTCCAAGCTGTTTTGCAATATCAGCAACTACAGGTATGCCGCCAGATCCGGTTCCGCCGCCAAGCCCAGCGGCTAAAAAAACCAAATCAGTCCCTCTTAATTCTTCAGTAATTTCTGCTCTGTTTTCTTCGATAGCCTGCCTTCCTAATTCTGGATTCATACCTGTTCCCAATCCTCTTGTTAAATTCTTGCCTATATAAATTTTATTTTTAACATTACAATAATCCAAATCTTGATGATCAGTATTAATAGCTATAAATTCTACTTTTCTTAAAGAATCTATAGATTTGCTCATTCTTGAAACGGCATTTCCTCCTCCGCCTCCAATACCAACAACCTTAACAACTGGCAATGTGCTTAAAGAGGGTTTATAATTTTTTTGCTTTTTGGGCTTAAATATCTCTTTTTCTTTTTTTGTTTTTATGATATTTTTTTTCTTTTTCATAAAATTTATAATATAATTTTTTTAAAAAAAATCAAAATTTAAGGATTAAAATAATTAAAAATTGTTTTAATTTTTTCTAAAAAAGATTTAGGCTTACTTTGCCATCCCTCATATTCTTTTGCTAATAAAGTTAAGCCGAAAACATTTGCGTTTTCAGGATCATTAAAATAATTTTCAAATTCATAATTTTCAAAAATAAAATTTTGATTAATCGGCAAGCCAATTTGTATCGACAGTTTTAATTCCTTTTTAGCCAAATCAACTAATCCTGGAATTTTAGAACCGCCACCACAAATTAATGCTCCTCCAGATAATTCTAAATTTTTATTTAAAGATTTTATTTCTTTATTAATTAATTCAAAAATTTCAGAAAGTCTTGCTTCAATTATTTCTGCTAAAAATTTTTTAGAAATTTTATTTTCAAATTTTCTTCCAAATTCATCAGGCTCAATATATTCTTTAGAACCCACTTCTTTAGCAAAAGCATATCCATATTTCATTTTAATTTCTTCGGCAACATCATATGGAATTTTTAAACCAATAGCAATATCACTTGAAATATTCGATGAACCAATGGGTAAAATTTTAGAATAAATTAATTTATTCTCTTCATAAATAGCAATGCTTGTAGTTGCATAACCAATATCAATTAAAACTGTTCCTAATTCTTTTTGAATTTTTGATAAAACCGAACGGCTACTGCTTATCGGATTAAAAACCAGGCCCTTAACCTTACCCTTTGCCAAGTTAACGGCCTTAATAATATTTTTAATATGAGGCTCAAAAGATTCTATTATTAAATAACATCCTTCTAGTTTATTACCAGAAATTCCAATCGGATCTAAAATTCCTTTTACATCATCAATAATGTAATCATTTAAAATTGAATGAACTATTTTTCTATTCTTTTCAAGATTTAAAGAATTTTGAGCAGAAGCAAGAACTTTATCAACGTCCTCTTGGCTAATTTCATTGCCTTCTCCAGCAATAATTGTAGAAGCGCAACTTAAATGAATTTTTGTCTCTACAGTACCAACATTAACATAAATATTAAAAATACTAGAAGAATCAATTTTTTTTGCATCAGATAAAATTTTATACAAAACATTACTACATTCACCGACATCAAAAACAATACCCTTCCGGACACCCAAAGAATGTTCTTTTAAAAATCCTTTTATTTTAATATTTCCGTTTTCATTGCTTGCAATTAAAGCCCTGGTATTTAATGTTCCGATATCCAAAGCGCAAATTGATTTCATTTTTGTAAAATTGATAGTTTTTTTAAAACCTTTTTTTCTTTTCGCTCCATTTTAATGATATCATTTTTTTTGCGATGGTCAAAGCCTAAAAGATGTAAAATTCCATGAACCAAAAGATATTTTAAATATTCTTTATTTTTAATAATTTTTCTATTTAAATATATTTCTCCTAAGGGGGGCTTTTGATATGATAAAAAACCTCGAGGCCAATTAAAAGATAATATATCTGCTTCTTTGTCTTTCTTGAAAAAAATCTTTTCGATTTTTCTCATTAAAGAAGAAGGAGCAATTATTATTTGAGGATGGCTAAATTTTTTAAAAATTAAGTTAAATCTTTTTTCTTTACTAAGAATTTTAATTATTTTTTTAGCTAAAAAATTTATTTCAGAATTTGCATCATTAAATTTCATTTATCCTAATTTTTGTTTAATTAGTTTAGCTGCCATAGAACCATCTATTTTACCCTTGTAATTTTCCATAATCTTTTTCATTAGTGAATTAAAATCATTAAATCCTTGATTTATTAAATCTTCAATAATTTTAGAAAGTTCTTCTTCATTTAAAATTTGAGGTGCATATAAAGAAAGTGTTTCAATTTCTTTTTTGGTTTTTGCTATTAAATCATTTCTTTGAGCTTTTTTAAAAAATTCTAAAGATTCTTTTCTTTTTTTAATTTCCTTTTGGATAATTTGAATAACATCATCTTCAGATAAATTTTTATTATCTAATCCTCTTTTTTTGATCTCATAATTATGGATTTCAGATAAAAGCAATCTTAAAGTATCAACACTAATATTTTCCCCGCTTTTTTGGAATTCTTTAATTTTGTTTTGAATTTTTTCAATAATTTCCATTATCTCAAAATGCCCAATTTTTTATTTTTTTCGTATTCTTTTGTTTTTTCAAAACGATAAATAGCAGATAATCTTCTTTTCCTTTTATTTGGCTCTCTATCTTTAAATTGGCGTTTGCGGGCTACTATCAAAATTCCGCTTTGCTTTATTCTTTTGGTAAATCTAAAAACCAAAGTTTGATTTGTTTCTCCTTCTCTTTTTTTAACTTTAATTGCCATATTTTTTTATTTTATTATAAATTTCATCTATCGACTCTTTTGGTTTATTAAAAACAACTGAATGAATTGAGCCGCCGCCATCATTTTCAAATCTTGGTATTAAGTGAATATGTAAATGAGGAACGGCCTGCCCAGCAATCTTACCATGATTTATTCCAATAGTAAAGCCCTGCGCATTTATACTTGCCTCAATTAAAGCAAGAACTTTTTTAACAGCCAAAAATAAAGAATTTAATTCGTCTTCTTTTAATTCTAAAATGGTTTCATAATGAGTTTTAGGAATAATTACAGTATGAGCTGGTGCATGCGGATTTATATCTAAAAAAGCAATTGTTTTTTCATCTTCGTAAATAATTTTAGCGTTTAATTCTTTTGAAATAATTTTGCAAAAAATACAATTAAGCATCTTTTAAATATTTTTTAACAACCTCCTCCATTTGATCAATCGGAGTTGTTTCCTGAACTCCTGAATGCATATTGCGAATAATTATAGTATTATCAAAAACTTCTTTTTGCCCAATAATTAAAGCTAAATCAGCGCCAGCTTTATTAGCTGCTTTTAATTGCGCTTTTAAAGAATCTTTGTCTTGAGTTTCTACAAAGTCAATTCCAATTTCATAAAGTTTTTCAGTAAGCAACAATACTTTCTTTTTTGATAAATCACCCAGGTGAACAATAAAAACTTTTTTGCCATGCCTTGAACTTAATTTAATTTGCTGAACTTTCATTGTATGAATTAATCTTTCAACGCCAAAAGCTCCGCCTATCGCAGAAATTTCGCAGCCAGCAATCATTTTTGACAACGAATCGTATCTTCCTCCTCCGCCAATTGAGCCGATATCATTTGAGGCGTTTTCAACAACAAATTCAAAAACAATTTGTGAGTAATAATCAAGTCCTCTAACTAAATAAGGATCTAATTCATAAGAAATATTAATCTCTTCTAAATATTCCAAAACATTTTTAAGGTGTCTACGACAACTCAAACATAAATTATCTAAAATATTAGGAGATTTTATTTTAACATCCTTACAGCTTGGGTTTTTGCAATCTAAAACTCTTAAAGGATTTGAATTTATTCTTTTTGAACAATCAGCGCAAACTTTAGAAAAATTTTTTTTGTAATAATCCTTTAGCTTGCTAATAAATTTAGGTCTACATTTTT
>CAYMYP010000004.1:6024-13894 GCA_964394705.1 uncultured Candidatus Saccharibacteria bacterium
AAAACATTATTTATTTTAAGTTCTTTCAAAAATTTATATCCCATTACAATAGCTTCAGCATCATACATCGGATCAACTTTCCCGCCCAAAATCTCAAAACCAACCTGATAAAATTGCCTAAATCTTCCAGCTTGAGGATTTTCGTGTCTAAAAAATGGACCGAAATAATAAAGTTTTTGAGGTTGAGAAAATTTATGTAAATTATTTTGGAAATAAGCCCTCATTACTGGCGCAGTACCCTCAGGACGCAACGCCAAAACATCTCCTCCTTTGGTTTTTAGAATATACATTTCCTTTTGCACAATATCAGTATAAATACCCACTCCTTTTTCAAAAAGATAAGCATTTTCTAAAATTGGTGTTTCTATTTTTTTGAAACCATAAAATTCAGCAATTTTCGAAAAAGTTTTAAAAATTTTATCATAAAAAACCCAATCATCTCCTAAAATATCATGCATTCCTTTAGGAGTTTGGAATAAAATTTTTGGTTTTTTAAATCTTGACATATTTTAATTATTAATAAGGCGGAGCAGCAAAAACATTAATTTCATTTAATGGCCATAATCTAATTTTTACTATTCCTATAATATAATCTTTTTTTAATATTCCCCAATCTCTTGAATCATAACTATATTGACGATTATCTCCCATCACAAAATATTCATCATTACCCAATTCAAAAATATTATTTTTGTTTGGCCTTTCAAAAGTAGCTGGCGGATTTACCAAATAAGTCTCATTTAAAACAAAGCCATTAGGATTTTCTTTATTATAAATAATAACTTTATTTCCGTTAATCACTATTTTTTCATTTGGAAGACCAATAATTCTTTTAACAAAATATGTTGAGGGATTTAAAGGATATTTAAAAACTATAATTTCTCCCCTTTTAAAATCTCTAAAATGAGGAGATAATTCATCGGTTAAAACATAATCTCCACTTAAAAAATTTGGAGCCATTGATGAGCCCGACACTAAAAATGGCTGAATTATATAACTTCTAATTAAAAATACTCCAATAACTGTCACAAAAGCGATTTCTAAAAATTCCAAAGCATTAAATAAAAATTTGCGCATTTGATAAATATTATATAAATAAATTATAATTAATCAAGATGGGGCCAAGTTTTAACCAAATAAAAGTTATTATTGGATTAGGAAATCCAACAAAACAATATGAAAATACTTATCATAATATTGGTAAATTAGCTATAAATTATATTCTAAAAAAAATTAAAAATTATATTATTTTTCAAAAAAATGAAGATTTATTTGAATATTTTCTATTAAAAATAAATCAAAGAAAAATATATTTTGTTTTGCCAAAAACTTATATGAATGATTCAGGAAAGGCAATTTTTGCAATTTTAAAAAAATTTAAAGTCAAACCTGAAAATATTTTAATTATTCAAGACGATAGTGATTTTTACGTTGGGAATTATAAATATGCTTTTAACGGCAGTTCTGCCGGCCACCATGGAATTGAATCCATATTTAATATTATAAAATCAAAAAAATTCTGGCGCTTTAGAATCGGAATACGATCAAATCATTTTTCGCGCACAATTAAAGCTGAAAAATTTGTTTTAAAAAAAATTTCTTACCAAGATAAAAAAATATTTTATTCTATTTTTGATAAATTTATAGAAAAGCTAATTGAAAATATTTTTCCTTCGGGCAAAGATTTAATATCTTGTAATGGCAAATTAATAGATTGGAAAAATTGATCTCCTTCTAAAGCTTTTTTAAAATTAACAATATTTTCTTCATTAATTGATTTTGCTGACATTGTTATTAAGTTTTTACTATCATCAAAGGATAAATTAACTAATTCAATGCTATTTTCTTTTAATATTTTATTTATTTTATCCAAAATAAAATATCTACTAGTATAATTATTTTCAATTTTATTAATTAAAGCAGTTAAACTATTAAATTTTTCAATACGATCACGTAAAACATCAACTTCTTTTGTCCCGCCTTTGGTTGATAAAACCTGCTTTTCAGAAAATAAAGAATTAAGATTATTATTTAAAAATAAATAAACAATAAAATTTACTAAAACCAAAATTCCAAGAGTCGTTGATAATGCTAATCTCCAAAATTCAAAAAATTGAATTGTTTGTCTTTGAATAAATTCATCTTCCAAAGAAAATCCTGTTAAATTTATTTCTTTATCTTTCTTAAATGAAATTTTACTCCTGATTTCCGCTCCTAAAACCCCAAACCAATTAACTTCTATATCATTTAAATCACCTACATCTAAATTTAAAACTTTTATATTAAAATTTGAATTAATAATATTTTGAATTTCTTCCTTAAACGTTGAAGAAACTATAAATATACCATCAAGCGATTCGCTGAATTTTGAATTATAAAAATTAATTACCTGATGCAAATGATATATTAATTTTTTTTCAAAATCAGACCAAAAGATTTTTTTGTTTTGTTCTGTTATTTCATTCCAAGAAAATACATATTCAAAATATAAATTCCCATTTTTGCTAATTAAAATAGATAATCCTACATCATTCAAATTTAAAATTAAATAATTTTTAGAGTTATCAAAGTTTTTAGAATAATTTTTTAAAAACCTAAGTAAGGACGTTGAATATGGCTCAATAGTTTTTAAAACAAATTTTGTTTCAAATAAAGCTCTAACAATATCATTAATAATATTTCTGTTAACAAAAGCTGAAAGTATATCTACGCGATGCGCCTTAAAATCTTTAGAAATAATTTGAAAACTGTTATAAATTTTATCCAACGGCTGCGGAGAAACCATTTGAATATTTAAATTAATAGAATCTTTAAGATTTTTATCATTAATAAAAGGTAAATTAAAAACTTGAATATAAAAATTATTTAAATTTAAACACACAGAAACATTTAAATGTTTCTGTGATTTTTTACCATTAAATATCTTCAAACGTAATTGATTTAAAGAATCAATAAAAGCTTTATAATTTTTTATTTCATTACCCAAAATTGTATCTGGCGGTAATTTAACGCTTTTTAAAATTAACTCTTCTCCATCAAAACTTGCGTATCTTAAAAAATTTTGAGAAATTTCAATCCCCGCAGAATGACTTTTGATTTTTAATATTTTTAATAAATTTTCTATAAAATTTTTCATCTTTGTTTTATTTTATTCTATTTGTTCCTGTTTTAAAATCCTTACTTCGCCTTCGTCGCTTATAGAAACGATAACTTTTATTTTTGATTTATAATTAGAAACAGTAGCTTGAGAAATAATAGTTGCTTGACCGGCTAAAGGACTATTTTGAGCCACTGTAATATTAGCAACATCACTTCCAATTGAAATATTATAACCCGAAGTATTAGAAAATGTTTTATCTCTAGTTAATTTAAGCAAAGCATCTTCTACGCCAGCAAAAGCAACTTTTTGAGCTTTTTGCTTATATTGAAAAGAATAAGCTGAAATATTATACGAAGAAATTATAATTGCCAAAACCAAAGCAATTAAAGATATTATGCCTCCAATTATTAAAACCGTTGCTAGTGCTGCTTGTCCTTTTTTAAAATCATTTATTTTGAAAAACATATAAATATTATGGACTCCAATTTATAATTACATCATCTATTCTTGGAGAAGCTTGTTGCGCCTGATCAGAAATTAAAATTATCCTATATCTAAAATAACGATGATTAGCATGAAGAATATAATTTACTTGATAAGGAGAATTTGGTGAAACTGGTCCATAAAAATCATTATCAGCAGTTGAGCCATTAGGTCCAACAAAATTCCATGGACCAGTCTGAGAATTAGAAGAAGCAATTTTAAACCTTACCGAGGTATTGGTCGGTAAATCACCTTTCCACATTATTGAATTAATTTGCGCCCCCCCGTTTACACCAGTATCATAAATACTTGAATCCAAATATCCAGAAGTAGAAGTTACTCTCCAAAAAGTATTTACTTTATAAGAATAAGTTGTTGATGCGCATCCTCCACCTCCTCCTGGTTGGCCGCAAAAACTGATCCAACCACTGATATCATTCCAAGCATAATTAGAAAAATCTCCTGTATTCGGATCAATTTTAACTTGGTAAACAATACTCCCCGGGCAATTACTAGTTCCTGCGCCTCCGCAAAAACTTATCCAGCCATAATTATCATTCCACCCCCAGCCAGATAAATTGCCCATACCGTCATTTAAAACTTTATAATTACTTTGGTTACAAATATTTCCATCGCGAGTAGTGGCGCAATCTAAAGAAATATCGCCAGCGGAAGAGCTTGCATAACCAGTAAGCTGTTGTGAACTAACATTTACCGTGTTTGTACCATAAAAATCAATCCACCCAATTAAATCATTCCAAGCCCACTTATTAGTCGAATCAATATTTGTTGCGGCAAAAACTATAAAAACAACTAAAAACAAAATTAAGAATAAACCTAAAAATATTATAATTATAATTAAAATTATAATTAATTTAAAATATACTGCAACCATCACTTAATACCCCAATCTTAATTTAATTGAGCCAGTTGTAGTTGAAAAATCAATGCCAGTAGAAGTATCAAACTTGTTATTTGTAGAAGTAATTGGGCCGGTTTGTCCTCCTCCGCCAGACCAATCAGTTTGAACAAAAACATTATTTTTAGAACGAGTAATATAAAAAGATATTAAACGAGGGGTACTGCCTAACCAGCCATAAACCACTGTTACTTTTTTCGTGGAAGGGTCAAAAATTCCCCCGCTTGAAACAATTTGCCCAGAAGAATCTCGATAAACATCATCTATATAGAAATAACGAATATAAGTAGTAGTGCCAACAGTCAAATTTTCTTCTCCACTCACTGCTGAAAAAGGAGTACTAGTAGTATTTAAATAATAATGATTAGCTGAAGTTGTTGCTAAATTATAAATATTGTGCCAATCTGAATCAGCAAAAATTTTAATATTATCCATTAATTCTTTTGCCAGCACTGTTGATGCTTGAATTTTTTGAGTATCTTCACCGCTTTTTAAAGCAAAATTTGCAACAATAATTGTCCCTAATAAAAAAATAATTCCAACGGAAATAGCTATTAAAATCTCAATTAATGATTGTCCTAAATTATTTTTTATTTTTTTATTTAATATTTTAAACATTTATCTATTAAAATTATAATCAATTACCCCCGAAATGTTAACGCTCACAGAAGAAGTTGCTAAAAAATAAGGCGTATTTGTATATAAATAAATAATCGTATTTGTTGAAGCACCTCCATTAATTTTATTAAAAGTAACAATTAAAGATCCTCCAATTGGAATTGTCGATGAGTCATAAACAATTTCATTTGGTAAATTATTTTTTTTTACAATTGTAGAAGTAGAATTATAAAAAACAGCATAAAAAGAAGGAGTAGAAGTATTGTTTTGAAAATAAACTCCCCAAGTAGCATCCTTTTCTTGAGAAATTGATCTATTTTGCGCTTCGCGCAGAAAAGCAACTATTTGATTAGTAGTTAAACTAAGAGTTGTTTTTGCTTTTCTTGGGAAAAGCATCATAAAACCTATAGTGGTCA
This sequence comes from uncultured Candidatus Saccharibacteria bacterium, assembly GCA_964394705.1. Taxonomy (GTDB): domain Bacteria; phylum Patescibacteriota; class Minisyncoccia; order UBA6257; family 2-01-FULL-56-20; genus CAYMYP01. The sequence continues at coordinate 11,561 of CAYMYP010000004.1, forward strand.
AAACAAATATAATAACAATTACTACCAATAATTCTATTAAACTAAATCCTTTTTTCATTTTAAAATTTCGTAGCCAACTGATAAATTGGGATAATAATTGAAAGAGCAATAGTACCCACAAGACCGCCCATTAAAATAAGAAGCACTGGTTCAATTACGGCCACAGCTGATTTTATTGTAGAATCAATATTTGAAGCATAAAAATCAGCTAAAGTATTCAAAACCTCATCTAAATGTCCGCTTTTTTCTGAAATTGCCATTAAATTAATGATTACTCGCGGAAAAACAAATTCTCGTCTAAAAGCATCACCAACAGTTAATCCTTTTGCAAGTCCTTCATCAGCAATTCTATTTAAAGCCAATTTTATCTCTTCTACACCAACAACAGAAGCAGTAATTTTTAAAGAATCAATAATTGGAAGCCCTGCTTTTAATAATGCGCTAAAAGTAGAAGCAAATCTTTGAATGGCAATATCTTTATAAATTTTTCGCACGATTGGGGCATTACTTATTATTTGCCGCGATATTTTTATGCCAAAAGCATTAAAAAATACAAAATAAATTAAAAACCCAATTATTGCAAAAAATCCAATTAATAACGGAACTAAATTATCGTTTATAAAAAGACCTATTGTAAATACAATACGAGAAAATGTTGGGGGTTGAATTCCGGTATCCATAAAAACTTTGGCAATTTTAGGAAGAGCAAATGTTGAAAGAAAAATAAAAATTATAAGTGACATTACTAGTAAAATTATAGGATAAATTAAAGCTGAACGAACTTTATTTTTTAATTCAATATCACGTTCAATAGTTTTGCTTAAATCTTCAAGTGTTTTTTGTAAATTTCCAGAAGTTTCTGCCGCTTTAATAATATTTATTTCAACAATAGAAAAAGATTTTGGGTGAGCAGAAAAAGCCTCATAAAATGGTTTACCTTTTGTTAAATTTTCCCTTACCTCTATTAAAAAATTACGAACCCCTGGACTTTGCAAATCAGAAATTAAAATATTAATAGCTGACAATAAATCTGTCCCAACTCTAAGCATTAAAGACAAATATTTCATTAAAAATAATTTATCATTTGATTTAATTCCTGTTTTCCAAAAAATTAACGAAGAAAGATTTTTTGACTTTATTTGTTTTATAGAAATAGGTTTTAAACCCGAAGATGCTAAAAAACGTAAAATATCCTCTAACGATTCTCCATCATAATGCCCTTCTGTTATTTTTCCTTTCCCATCAGAAGCAATATAATAATAAAGCATAATTTAATTATAAATTAAAAAATTTAAAAGGTAAAATCAAATTTAAAAGGCAAAATCAAAAAACTCCAATTAGTTTTTATTTGTTTGTAATTTATGCCAAACAACTAAAAGAGGACTGGCGACAAAAATGGAAGAATAAGTACCAACCACAACTCCAACTAAAAATGTTAAAATAAAATACTTTAAAGTAAGTGGCCCCAAAAAATATAAAGCTATTAAAACCAAAACTAATGTTAAAGAAGTATTAATTGATCTAGCAAAAGTTTGATTAACACTATAATTTACTATATTTTCAAAATCAGAATTATTTTTAGAAAATAAAAGATTTTCTCTAATTCTATCAAAAACAACAATAGTATCATGAACCGAAAAACCCATTATAACCAAAAGAGCAACAATAAAATTGGTATCAATTTCAATTCCGGCTGTCTTACCTAATAATGCTAAAAGTCCTGCTGGAACAATTACATCATGAAATAAAGTAATTAAAGTAACAAACCCATATTTCCAGGAACTAATTGGTCTATAAACCTTTCTAAAAGCAAAAGCAATATATAATGAAATACCAAAAAGAACTAAAATAATTGCCAAAATCGCTTTTTTTTGCAAATCTTTACCCACAGCAGGACCAATTGACTGGAAACTTAATTCTTCAAAAGATGAATATTTATTTTTTAACGCTTTAATCAAATTTTGATAATCATCATTATTTAAATTTGGCATTCGCGCAAAAAAATAATTATTTTGCAAATCAAAAGTTATTCTTATGTCAGAAATATTTAATGTATTTTTAAAAAAGTTTTCTAATTCAGGAATTGATGGCGAAGCATTATCTTTAAAAGAAAATTTCAAAAGCGATCCACCCAAAAAATCAATACCCAATTTAAAACCAAAAACAACAATTGCAAAAATTGAAGCTAAAATAAAAATTGTTGAAATTCCAAAAAATATTTTTCTATTACCAATAATATTAAACATTTTTTTCTAGCGTAGACGACTTTAAAAATAAACGAGTAGTAGTAATCGCTGAAAACATACTTATCAAAACTCCAATTACAAGCGTAAG
>CAYMYP010000005.1:0-4563 GCA_964394705.1 uncultured Candidatus Saccharibacteria bacterium
TTGTGGCTTGCCGCAGTGGTATGGACCGTCGCGTCAATTGTCACCTGCGCCGCCAGCGCTTTTTGAATTTCCGGCGGAATTTTTGGATTTTGCCAAATAACCGGCCAGCCGGAAAAAAGCCAAATCAAAATTAATAAAATCACCCCAACTCTGCGAAAGTTAAATTTAAAAAAAATCAATAATTTTCTAAAATTTTCTAAAATTTTCATTCTAAAATCAAATCTTTAATTTATTTAATATCAAAACCTTTTAAAAAACACAAAAAACTTCTTTGTATAAATTTTGCCTATTAAAATAATCTAATAAAAAAATATGTTTGTTGACATTTGCATATTAAAAAGCTTCTATGTTCAACTGGCAAATTATTGTTGAATTATCTTCTGAATAAATAACTGGTATATTAAAATTTCCTTTTTGCGATTCTTTTTGGCGATAAATTTTTAATACAACTTTTGAATTGCTTGTTGTCAAATTATAATCTCCGTTTTCAAAAACAACATCAATTCCTTGAGGCAGACTTCCAATTTCTAATGTTCTTAAAGAATTATTTAAATTAAGATTTAATTCACTTAGTTTTGTTTCTTCTTCATTAATTTTAATGTTAAATAAAGCTGTATTGCAAGAAAGATTATCTTTGTTTTGAATTTTAATCGTTTTTTCAATTTTTCTTATTTTTAAAGGTTCTGGTAGTGGTATATTAGTTAATTCTTGCTGCGCGTTTAAAATCTCATTATTTACATTTTCATTTTCTGTTTCTAATTCTTTTTCCGGGGTTGATTCTTCTTCTGTTATAGTTGTGTTATTAATATTTTCCGAAGTTTGAATATTATTATTTAAATTATTTGAAACAATACTTACATTTGCTTGCAAATTTGAATCTAAAGAACTTGAAGAATTAATTAATTCCAAATCAGCATATTCAACTTTTAAATTTAAACTTTCTAAATACATATAATAATCAGTATCTGGATAAGAATTTATTTTTATTTGAATTTTTGAAAGGTCTATATCTTTATTTACTGGGATATCAAATGTTAAATTTTGCCAGTTTTCATTATTAATTGAACCTAAATAATTCCAATTTGAGCCGTCTAAAGTATAATAAACATCAAAAAGCGGTTTAGAAATTGAAGTTGAGGTTGGGGTTGAGGTTGAAGAGGTTCCGTTGCTTTCAATATTTTCTATTGAAGATGTATTTATTTTTAAACTTTCTGTACTGCTTTCTGAAGATGTATTTATTTCTAAATTAGAATCAGTTGTATTTATTGAACTACTGTTTGTTTCCAAAGAAGATGAGGGCGTTAAATTTTCTGTTGTGGATTGCGTTATTAATTGAATAGTTGTAGAATCATTTGAATTTAAGATATCATTTTCTAAGTTTTGAGCAAAAGCAAAACTTATAAAATTAAAAAATGAGGAGTCATTATTTTGAATTTCTTGTGTTGGGTTTTGCTCCATTGGAATTTCTTGATTATTAGATTGATTTTCTGGCTGCGCTGGCAAAGAATTTTCTGGAGAAATAATATCATTGTTTTGAATTGATTGAGTTTCAGTTTGAGTTGATGAGGTTTCAGTTTGAGTTGATGAGGTTTCAGTTTGAAGCAGCGGAGTTTCAGTTTGAGTTGGTGGATTGACTGATTCATCAGTAGAAGATGTTTCAGTTATATTTTGAGTAGTTGAGGCTTCGGTATTGGTTGATGTTGATTCATTATTTATAATCTCAATTGTTTGTGGCGGAATTATTTGTTCTAAAACATTTAAAACGCCGTTTTCGTCTTGTGTCGCAACAACGGGTTTTCCAATTAATTCTTTGGTTATAATATAGTTAAAACTTAAAGTTATTTTTTGAATTTTGCTATTTGTAGATGTTTCATTTTTGAAATTTGAAAAATCTCCGCAATAAATTTCTTTAAATCCGCTATAATAAACAGCTGAATTTAGTTCGTTAATTTTATCTAAAGAATCGACTTCTGGTTTTAAAGCGGCTTTTTCAGGATTAGTAAAAGACCCTAAACAATTTTGAGGATAAAAAGTTTCTTCGTTTGCATTTGCTTTAAAAATTAAAAAATAGGTTGTAAATAAACCTGCAATTAAAATAATCAAATAAACATAAATTAAGTTTTTTTTAAAAACCATTTATTTAATTTTAAAAAATTATTTAAATTAATACAAGGACCAGTGATTAAAAATTAATGTTAAAACAAATAAAAATGTAAAAATTAAAGCAGCTACAATAATAAAAGTTTTGTTTATTTTATTTAAAAAATAATTAAAAATTGTCTCCATGCCAAAAATAACAATAAGCATTAAAATCAATGTTTTTAAATAAAAACTAAACGGCAAAAAATTTAAAATAAAAATCAGCTCGAATAAAAATAAACTAAAAACTGCCAAAATTATTTTATATTTTTTAAAATCAATTTCTTTTTCTAAACTAAATTTATTAATTCCTTTAAAAAATAAAAAACAATATAAGGCCAATAACAAACCGTAAAAACTATTTTTCCAATCTGTAAATATAAAAATTTTTGAAAAAAATGCAAAAGCTAAAGAAAAAATAAACAAATATCCCAAAATTTGATAAGCTAAAAATCGATTAATAATAATTAAATCTTTTATCCCTAAAATTAAATAAATTAAGGCGGCAAATAAAAAAAATGTAAAAATATTTAAAGATAAAATTTTAGTTAAAATTAAATAAATTAGAAATGGCAAAAAAAATAAAAGCGATTGAAATGGCGGATAAAAATAAAAAAATAAAGCTAAAATAAAAAAAAGATTCCAGGAAAAAATTAGGCTAAAAGACAAAATTAAGCTTTTAGCTGCTAAAGACCAATGAATTTGATTTATAACTAATTTTAATCTTGCTGCCATTTTTAATTTCTCCTTTTATTATTTTATCAGCCAAACCATCTAAAATTAATTTTTGCATTAATCTTTTTAGAGGACGTGCTCCAAATTCGTTGTCAAAACCTTCCCTTACTAAATATTTTTTTGCTTCGGTATCTAAATTAATGGTAATATTTTTTTCGCTTAATCTTTTTTGAATTTGAGCAAGCTGAATATCAACTATTTTTTCAATATCTTTTTCAGTTAAAGGATTAAATACAATAATTTCATCAATGCGGTTTAAAAATTCCGGTCTAAAACTCTTTTTAACCGCCTCTAAAACTTTTGATTTATAATCAGATTTTTCTCCTTCTTCCCCAGAGGTTGAAAATCCTAAACTTGCTTTTGATTTTAAATAATGACTGCCAATATTTGAAGTCATTATAATAATTGAATTTCTGAAATTAACAGTTTTGCCTTTGCCATCAGTAAGCCTGCCATCATCTAAAATTTGAAGCAAAATATTAAAAACCTCAGGATGCGCTTTTTCAATTTCATCAAACAAAATTAAACTATAAGGCCTATGCCTAATTTTTTCTGTAAGCTGGCCGCCTTCTTCATAGCCAACATATCCTGGCGGAGAACCAATGAGTTTTGAAACAGTATGACGCTCCATATATTCAGACATATCAAAACGAATCAAAGATTTTTCGTCATTAAACATAAATTCGGCTAAAGCTTTTGCAAGTTCTGTTTTTCCTACTCCAGTCGGCCCTAAAAACATAAATGATCCTAGGGGCCTGTTTGGATCAGAAAGCCCAGCGCGAGATCTACGCAAAGCATTTGCAATTGCCTTAATTGCTTCTTTTTGTCCAATTACTCTTCTTTCTAAAATTTCTTCAATTTTTGCGAATTTTTCAGCTTCTGATTCTAAAATTTTTGAAACCGGAACCCCTGTCCAATTAGCAATAATACGTGCAATATCCTCTTTATCAACAGCTTCCTTTAAAAACAATTCTTCTTTTTTAGATTTTTTAGAAATTTGATTTATGCCAAAATTCTTTTTTTCAAAAATTTCATAATTTTTTTGCGCTTGCGGAAGTTCGCCATAAATAATTTGAGCAACTCTTTCTAAATTTCCTTCGCGTTCTGCAACTTCAACTTCTCTTTTTAAATTTTCAATTTTTTGACGCAATTGATGCAAAGTTTCAAATTTAATTTTTTCGCTTCCCCAGCGAGAAGAAAGCTCATCGTTTTGTTTTTTTAATTTTTTAAGTTCATTATCAATTTGTTTAAGACGCGCAGCATTTTTAGTTTTAGATTCTGATAAAAGCGCCTGACGTTCAACTTCAAGCCGTGTAATTTCTTTTCTAATTCTATCAATTTCTTGAGGTACGCTTTCAGTTTCAAGGCGTCGGACTGCCGCAGCTTCATCAATTAAATCAACTGCTTTATCAGGCAAATATCTGTCAGTAATATAACGCGCTGATAAATTTACGGCAGCAATAATTGCCTCATCTGAAATCCTTATCCCATGGTGAATCTCATATTTTTCCTTTAATCCTCTTAAAATTGCAATTGCATCTTCAATTGACGGCTCTTCAACTAAAATTGGCTGAAATCTTCTTTCAAGCGCAGCATCTTTTTCAATGTATCTTTGATATTCTCTAATTGTGGTTGCTCCGATTGCATGAAGTTCGCCGCGCGCTAACGCAGGTTTTAATAAATTTGAAG
>CAYMYP010000005.1:4581-13699 GCA_964394705.1 uncultured Candidatus Saccharibacteria bacterium
AATAGTATGAATTTCATCAATAAATAATATTATATTACCGCTTGCATTTTTAACTTCTTTAATAAATGCCTTTAACCTATCTTCAAATTCGCCTCTAAATTTCGTACCAGCAATCAAAGCTCCTAAATCAAGCATTAAAATTCTTTTTCCTTTAAGAGTTTCTGGCACTTCTCCGCTAATTATTTTTTGCGCAAGACCTTCTACAATAGCAGTTTTCCCAACTCCTGGTTCACCAATTAAAACTGGATTATTTTTAGTGCGGCGGGAAAGCACTTGGATAACACGCCTTATTTCATCTTCTCTTCCAATAACTGGATCAAGTTCACCATTGCGAGCTTTTTCAGTTAAATCAACTGAGTATTTTTCTAAAACTTGAAATTTTGATTCTGGCATTTCATCAGTAATTCGAGTTGAACCGCGAAGCTGAGCAAGAATTCTAAATGCGGTTTCTTTTTTAAGCCCAAATTGTTCTAAAACATTTTGCGCAGGAGAAGGTATTTCAAGAATTGCCAAAAGCAAATGCTCGCATGATATAAATTCATCTTTTTGTTGAATTGCAATTTTAGATGCTTGATCTAAAACGCGCATTAATTCCTGAGAAAGATAAAGTTGACCCAATGTACCAGCAGTAACAATTTTAGGAATTTTATTAATTTGTTTTAAAATTTCTTCATGCAAAGCATCTAAATTAATGCCGCTTCTTAAAAGAATCGGTTGGACTAAAGATTGGCTGTCTTCAATTAAAGCTAAAAGCAAATGAAGCGCTTTTAACTCGCTGTGGTTTTTTTGAGCAGCAATATCTTGAGCGTTTTGTAATGCCTCCTGCGCTTTAATTGTAAATTTATTAAAATTAGGCATAAGTTATATTATACATTAAAAAAACAATAAAATCAAAATTATTTATAATCACACCAAATTTTGGAATCCTAATATATTGACTATTTATTAAATTTATGATAAAATATATATAGGAGGTTGAAAATGAAAACTATCAAGGCCACGATCTGCATCTTGTTGTTTTGCGGAGCACAAACCTCCGCACAAACAACAATTTGGGGGACAATTCGTCAGTCGCTCCCAAAAATTGATTCCCCGTTTGTGCGACAAATGGGGTTTCAGGGCCACAATATGGTTGTGGTCAATAATACTTCGTTTTTCTGCCAGCTCTATGCTGGTAGTAAAAAGCTTGCGATGCTTCCGCCAGGAGGCATCGCTTTTGATCAAAGGGCATGGCAAAATATGCCCTTTGAGCAAATCCCAATGGCAGCACTCTGCTATTGGGATGAAAATTCCAGCCGCTACGCAGGAGCAGCTGGAAATATTTTTTATCTGCAGAGCTACTACCAACAGGCTCTGCAGTGGATCATCAGGACTTCTGATGTTAGAGGTCCTGATGGTAATTATTTCCGCGGAGATGTTTTGCCGCGGAAAGATGCGGCTGTAGGAAGCCGCAAAATTCGACTTCCCAGGGCATGGTATGATGGGGCCCTGGGATTGCAGGTCATAAACAACACTTTGTTTACGGCAAGAATCTTCATCAATGGTATCCACGTTGATACCATTGACACTGGTAGTGTTAACTACCAGAATTTAAAAAATTATTCCCCCACCTGGAGTAGGTGGGCAAACCTTACCATTGTCTTTGAAGAAAATGGTAGAATTGTTGGCTCGTACGGCGAGACGCTTTATGTTCAGCCGTATGGTGTCTGGGCGAGGCAACTAATCCTTGGCCCAGAATATATCCGGAGGTACTGATGCCTCCGCCTTTTTGCCCCTTATATTAATAAGGGGTTTTTATTTTCTTCTTTTTGCATGAAATGCTTTATGAATTTCACGGAGTTCTTTGTTTGTTAGGTGCGTATAAATTTGAGTGGTAGAAATATTTTGATGGCCTAAAAGTTCTTGGACTGCTCTTAAATCAGCACCATTAATTAATAAATCAGTTGCGTAAGAATGTCTTATTTGATGAGGCCAAACTTTGTGTGGTATTCCAGCTTTTTTTGCCCAAAAGTCAACAAGTCGCTCAACAGCTCGCGGATTAATTCTTCCAATAACTTTTGGATTTTTGCCTTTAGTTAAACTTATAAATAAAGCTTCATTCGTATCTGTTCTTTTATCTAAATAATTTTTAATTGCCTGCTTTGCAGAATTTGATAAAAACACAACTCTTAATTTTCCTCCCTTGCCTAAAACTGTAATTTCACCTCTTTCTAAATTAAAATAGCGATTTAAAGAACAAAGTTCAGATAGACGCAATCCGGTTGAAAAAAGAGTTTCTAAAATTGCTTTATCTCTTAAGGTACGCAAATCATTTTCTTTTGGGGCAGAAAGTAGCCTTTCTAATTCAGAATATTCTAAAATTTCAATTTGTTTTCTAAAAACTTTTGGTAATTCAATGCGCTCGGGAGATAAAACTTCAACTCCTCTTTTAATTAAAAATTTCAAAAAGTTACGCAAAGCAATTAAATAATAAGATTGAGTAATTTTTTTTAAATTTTTATTTGCTAAATATATTCTAAAAGCTCTTATTTTTTCTTCAGTAATTTCTTTAATGGTTTTAATTTTTGAAAATTTTAAAAATTCTAAAAGATAGCGCTTATAGTTTTTTTGCGTTTTTTTTGAGCGTCCTTTTTCAATTTCTAAATAATCAATATATTCTTTTATAAATTTTTCAATTTCAGTCATATAAATATTTTACGACACTTTGACTAAAAAATAAATATAAATAAAATTTAAATTATGAAAACAAAACTAATTTTTAAAAAAGAAATTGCTCAAGACACTTTAGAATTTTGTTTAGAAAAACCACAAAATTTTAGTTTTAGACCAGGACAGCATTGTGAAATAAAAATTTTAAATCCACAAGAAAATGACGAGCGTGGCCAAAGCAAAATCCTTTCAATAGTATCATCTCCCAATGAAAATCAACTATGTTTTGCAACCCGACTTGGCCCAAGCGCTTTTAAAAAAAATTTAGCTAATTTACAAATTGGCGATATTTTAGAAATTAATGGCCCATATGGCTCAATGCTTTTACCCCAACAAGATGAAAAGCCTTTAATATTTTTTGCTGGAGGAATTGGAATTACTCCTTTTATAAGTATGATAAGGTTTATTTTAAAAAATAATTTAAAACATCAAATTTATTTGTTTTATTCTAATCACAATAAAAATACCACTGCTTATTTTGAAGAATTAAATACTTACGCTTCTCAAAATAAAATTAAAGCGTTTTTTATAATGACGGATTTTAATGCAAAAATAAATAAAGAAATAATTTTAGAAAATATCAGTCAAGAAATTTTAAAAAACTCTATTTTTTATATTGCTGGCCCAGTATTATTTAATAAAGCAATAATTGAAATTTTAGAAAATTTGGCGGTAGATGAGGAAAAAATTAAATTTGAAGATTTTGCTGGATATTAATTTAAAATTTAGATATAATAAAATTATGAATAATTTTAGAAAAAAAGGTTTTACAATGATTGAGCTTCTTGTGGCAATAGCTTCATTTATTATAATTTTAAGCATTACCTTGGGCGGATTTACAAGAGCTTTAAGAACCCAAAGACAGGTAATTGGATTAATGAACGCAAATAATAATTCAAGTTTAATTTTAGAACAAATAGCGCGCGAAATTAGAACTAGTTATTTTTTTTGTAAAAACACCCCTTGCAGCTTAGATCAATTAAATTTTACAAATGCTGAAGGGAAAATTGTTTCTTATAGGCTCAACAATAACTCAATTGAACGTGGAATTTATAATAATACTACATACGATTACAAACAAATTACAGCAGATGATGTGGTTGTAAATTATTTAAATTTTATAATTAAAGGGCAAAATGCAAACGACAGGCAACAACCATTTATTACAATTTTAATGGGAATAAGCAGCAAAGAAGGATCAATAAAAGGAATTTCAGTACATTTACAAACATCAATTAGTCCAAGGCCATTAGATAGTTAATAATTATATGAAAAAATATTTTTTAAAAAATCAAAGTGGGCAAGTAATGCTTGTTGTAATTTTATCATTAGGAGCTGTTATGATTGGAGCAAATGTAATTTCTGGCTTTTTAATTAATAACCAAATAAAACAAGCAACTAATATTGTTGATTCGGCAAAAGCAATTTATGCTGCTGATGCAGGAATAGAGGCTGGATATTATTCTTTTGCAACCGGAAATAATGTTAATTTAACTTTTTCAAATAAAGCAAGTTCAACAATCAAATGTTTTGATATAAATAATAATAATGTAGCTTGTAATTCGGCAAGTGCAGCATTTATTATTGGCCAAGGATATGCGGGCAAGGTAACCCGAGCGCTAAGATTAGATTTTTAATTCTTGATAAAATTTAAAATTTATGCTATTTAAAAATCAATCCCCCCATAGCTCAATTGGTAGAGCAACTGCCTTTTAAGCAGGAGGTTCTAGGTTCGAGTCCTAGTGGGGGGACAAAAAATAATTTATCTTTATTAAAAAATTAAAAACAAAATGCAAAAATTAGAAATTTTGTTTACTCTACCTCCCTATTATAACAAGCATCACAATAAACAATTTCAGGTCTGTTTGGAGAATAACTTGTTTCAAATTCATTAGGACAAGGTTGATTTTCGTGAAAGTGGGTTTGGGTGTTTTGATAAATTCCATTTTTTGATTTTTGGCCAACGCAATCACATTTTCTGTGCCAAAGTTTTAGGGGGTTTCTTTGCTTTAATCTTTGATAATGACGGCAGTTAGGACAAAGTCTAGGTAGAGGTAAATTCATTTTTTTATAAAATTCAAATTCTTCTGGGATAACTTTGAAAGCAGTTGTGCATTGTTCATTGCAGTTTTGTTCAAGAGTGCCATTTTCTTTGATTTTAGCATGAGCACATTGGATAGTTTTACCAATTATATCTTCTTTTACATCTTTAATATGATCTGGTAAATCAGGTTTAATATCTTTTTCTTCTGGGTCCTTCCATTTAAATCCTTGAGATAAAGCTTCTTCTTTGGTCAAAGGAAAGTATTCTTGAGCTATGGTTTCGTTATATGCAAATGGAGATAATTCTGGTGGGAAAAATTCACCATATTTATATACTCTGCCTTGTTTGTCAACATAAGGCATAGTATTCATATGTTCTATGATTTTTGGTATTAATTTTTCATATTCTTCTTTGGAGTATTGTTTATTTAGGATGCAATATTGTTTGTTTCTGAAACCGATACAGCCAAAAAGGTTAGATGAAGAACCACAACCAATACAATATTCACAATATCTATTATCATTAGAAGAAATATGAGCAAAAAATTTTGACATATATCCACCATATCCAGTTACCAAACTTTCATAAATTAACTCCCCAGATCCGCCAGTTATGTCATAAGAATCTTTTAGGGTTATTGCTCTATAAGAATGTTTTACATTTTCAGAGTCATATGCATAAAAAACATTAAAACAATTTTTACTGTTTAAAATCTCATCCCCCGTTACATTATTAACATTATTTAAGTTTGAATATTTTCTAATATATTTTAATTTAAAATTATTAAAATTGTTTATCAAATCTTTTAAGGTTAAATTGTTTTTAATTTCTTCAAATTTCTTAAAATAATCTTCTTTTGTGTATTGTTGATTAAAGATACAATATTTTTTATTTCTTAAATTGACACATAAAAAACAATCAGTACAATTTACACAATTAAATAAAAACAAAGAATTAACACATTCTTTACAATTTTCTAAAAAAATAGAATTAAAACATTTTGTTGAATTTAAACAATTATAAAGTAATTCTGATTCTTTGACATTAACACTATCAAAAATATCTTTAGATTCATCTACCAAAGCAGAATAAAAAATATTTTCAGATTTAGCCACTGAAAACGATAGGTAAACATTTTTAGATGCGTTAACTGGATTAGCATAATCAACTTTTTCACTATTTACTGCTATTAAAGAAATAAGTGGCACTTTTATCAAATCTCTAAATTGTTCAAAAAATGGTCTATTAAAATCATATTCAAGCGCGTAATCTTCTGGGTCCAATTTATCAGACCACCAGCATTTAGGACAATAAACAGCATAAGGAGAATTAGGATGATATACAGAAATAATTCGTTCTTTACATAAATTACATTTTCTTGCGTATAAAGCTCTTTCATTTCTCCATATCATCCTCCTTATCATTCTGCATCTTGGGCACCATGTTGGCGGAGGAACATTAATTTTTTGATAAAACTCAAAATCTTCTGGCTCAATTACAAATTCATTTTTACAATTTTGACAGGTTTTGGTTTCTGAACTCATTATTTTTAATATTATTATAATTTAAATTAAAAGTAAATAACTATAATTTATAATTATACTATCGGCTCTATATCATTATTATTTTTTTGGTTTGAAATTTCTTGTTTGTTTGTAATCTTTTCTTCGTAAATATGTTTTTTAAGTTCTTCAATTGGTATTGCATATTTTAATCGTGAAAATTTAATAATTTCTTTTTTAAAAGATTTATGCGGTGGAGGCAAAACTTTTAATGTTTCAGCTGAAAAAGGATCATAAGCTTCGCCATCAATTGTCATTTTAATATAAAATTCTTTAGTACCTAAATTAATCATATCTTTTACATCAAATATTGGAGCCATTTCAGGTTTTAATAACACCGCATCTTCTCCTCCAACTCGAAAAACAATAATTGTTCCAGCATTTCCCAAAACTGCTGATCTAATGTTTAAAGGGATCTGCCCCATATATTGATGAGCCAAAGTTAAACAAATTCCATACTTTCTTGATTCTGCAAGTAAATTTTCAAAAGTATCAGTTACAACATTTTGAAACTCATCAATATAAACATAAAAATCTTTTCTTTGTTCTTCTTTAAGTTTTGCCCTTGCCATTCCAGCTTGTTTAATTTTAGTAATAATAACTGATCCTAAAAAACTTGAATTTTCTTCGCCTAAAAGTCCCTTAGACAAATTAACTAAAATAATTTTTTGTTTATTTATTAAATCATCAAAATTAAGCTTATTTTCTTTTTGGCCAAAAATGTGTCGCAAAAGCGGATTAGCCAAAAACTGACCTAATTTATTTACTAAAGGAATAATTGCTTCTGTATCAAATTTTTGCGACCAATCAGCAAATTCAACTGCCCAAAATTTTTTTACTAAATCATCTTCAACAAAATTAATAACTTCGTGCCGATAATTTCTGTCAGTAAGCAAAGAAATCATTCCTTGCATTGTTGCTTTAGGGTAATCAAGTAAAGCCAAAGTAACAAATCTTAAAACATGCTCTAATCTTGGGCTCCAATTTGCGCCAAATGTTTTTTTAATAATTTCAATTAAATCCTGCGAAAATTGATATTTTAATTCTGGATCTACTTTGTATAAAGGATTAAAAGACAAAGGAAAATTTTTATCTGAAGGATCAATTAAAACTACATCTTTTATTCTATTTTGCGGAATAAAATCTAATAAATTATTAATTACATCTCCATGGGGATCAATAAAACACAATCCATATCCATAAGCAATATCCTGCCGAGCCATTATTTCTAATAATTTTGATTTTCCAACTCCGCTTTTACCAATAATATAAATATGTCGCCTTCTGTCTTTACGCTTAATTCCAAAAATATATCTTTTTTCTTCTAACGCATTTTTATAATTAGTTATCCCGATAAAATTAACTTTAGATGAATCAATTTTGCCGTAAACTGGCAAATTTGGAGGTGGCGGATAATATTTAATTAACATAATTTTATGCTGTTTTTCAATTTTTTAAATAATTATACCGATTTCTTTTAAAAATTTTTCATATTTTTTTAGAGTTTCTTCAATTTCTTTTTTGTCAAAATAAACATCTTTTTTTTCTAATTCTGTTTTAAATTTATGTGCTTCAATTAAATCATTTATACTTTCCAAACTGCTTTCATCAAGTTTTAATAATTTTTGACCCAAGTCATCGCCAGATATACCAATTTCTTGTAAAATTTTATTAATTAAATTATCTGCTGCAAAAACAGCTAATTTTAATTTTTCTTGAGGAGCATTTTCAAAAAAATTTAAAATTTCAAACCACTGTTCTCTAAAAATCTCGCGCCTTAAAGTAATAACTTTTTTAGGTTTCTCAAAAATAAATTTTGGCTTAAATTCCAAAGCTTTTTTAAAATAAATTATAAAAACAATCAAAAGAAAAATGTCAATAACAATAAAAATCCAGCTTATAAAATAATATATTCCTAAAAATTGATTTTTTAAAAAAAATAAAAAATTATTCATAAAATTTTTCAATGTCTTTTTCTTCGCCGAAAACAGGTAAGTTTGGCGGCGGACCTGCTTTTTTACTTGTAAAAGTTTGAATATGAGGGGTTGTTAAAACTACAGATGTTGGCGGGTGAAATAATGTTGCTAAACAAGTTGTAGTAAATAAAAATGTTTTTGATCCAAAATTTAATCTAAAAAAATTAGAAGTTATTAATTTTCCCATAAATGTAGTTTTGGGCATTTCTCTTTTAAGATAATTATAAAGTAAAGCAGACTGACGATATAATTTTCTTTTATTTGGATAAAAATATGG
Organism: uncultured Candidatus Saccharibacteria bacterium; assembly: GCA_964394705.1. Taxonomy (GTDB): domain Bacteria; phylum Patescibacteriota; class Minisyncoccia; order UBA6257; family 2-01-FULL-56-20; genus CAYMYP01. The sequence continues at coordinate 13,150 of CAYMYP010000005.1, forward strand.
CCAAGACCATATACTTGTTCTAGTAGTTACATCTCTATTTTGTTTAAATCCGTTTAAATCAAGAGATGAATATTGATTAAAAACCCCGACAACTCCACGCCTTGCATAATTTTGGTCAAATAATTCTTTTGGAGAAATATATAAAATTCTAATTAAAGTTTCAAAAGCTGGCTTTGATAAATTTTCTTCAACTGCTTTTAAAATATCTGTTTCTCCAGGAGTGCGCATAAAAGCAATTGACGATGGAGCTTGAGATTGCGCTCCGCCTGAAGCTTGCGCATTAGAAGATTTTTGTTTATTTTTTCTTTCTTTTAAATCTTCAACTAATTTTTCAAATTTTTTATTCCATCCAGAATCAGCAGGAGCAATTAAAAATTGAATCCCAACAAATTCTTCTTTTTTTGCCTTGCTTAATATCTCCAAAAAAGCTGAAATAGGATCATATTTTTTTTCTTCATCAATTGCCTCAAAAGCAGCATAAGTTTTTATAGGATAAGCGCTTTCTTTTTGTAAAAGCAATTCGGTTCCCCAAAGATCTAAATTCCTTTCT
>CAYMYP010000006.1:0-11743 GCA_964394705.1 uncultured Candidatus Saccharibacteria bacterium
TGCAAAAGCGGCGTTCTACCACTGAACTACTGGCCCATTTTAAAAAATTTTATCAAAACCAATTAATTTAGTCAAAATTTAGTTAATTAAAAAAAGACCACTAATTTTATCGAGCTTTCTTTTTATTTTTTTATTAGAAGCAAAGAAAAAAATCTCACAAGTTGGAAAAATAATTGCTTTTTTAAGGTGACCGCCCATTGATTTTAAATTTTTATCTAATAAAACAATATAAATATGAAGAATGGTTTATTTTCTTTAATTGTCAAATTACCAATAATTGAGTTTATTTCTATTTGTTTTTTTATTTTTTTAGAATTATAATTTTTTTGTTTTTTTGATTATAAATTGCAATTTCAAAATAGTTTCCAGCCCCAATTCCGAAAAAGAAACCAGAATTAATTTTATATTTTTTAGAAAAATTAAAGATTGATGCAAAAACTTCTTGATTAGGATTTATTTAAAATATAAATATTTGATGATAATTTTTTAATTGTCATAGTTAATAATTTTTAAATCTGTGGATAAAAACATTTGCAAAAAAATAATTTTAATTTAAAATTAAAATATGACAAATTATAAAGAAAGGTTAAATAAACTTTTATTGACTACAGCACGACAAAATGCTTCGGATTTACATATTGGCGTTGGTTATAAACCAACAATGCGAGTTGATGGAGTACTTGTCCCCATTGGAAGTGAAACAATACTTACGCCAGAAGACGCGGAGGGAATCATTATGGAATTATTAAATGAAAACCAAAAAGAATTACTTTCTGTTCAAAAACAAATAGATTTTGCATATAACTTTGAAGATAAGGCAAGATTTAGAGTTAATGTTTATTATCAAAAAGGATATTTAGCAGCAGCTTTTCGTCTTATTCCAAATAGAATTCTTACAATCGAAGAATTGAATTTACCTCCAATATTACATGAATTCTCAAAACTTTCACAGGGTTTTATTTTAATAGTTGGACCAGCTGGACATGGAAAGTCAACAACACTTGCCGCTATTTTGGATGAAATTAATCATAATCGAGCAGATCACATTATTACTATTGAAGATCCAATAGAATATATTTTTATTCAAGATCGCGGGATTATTTCACAAAGAGAAGTTGGAGTTGATACGCTAACTTTTAATGATGGTTTAAAAACTATTTTAAGACAAGATCCAGATGTTATAATGATTGGAGAGATGCGCGATCGCGAATCAATTGCAACTGCCTTAACCGCTGCTGAAACAGGACATTTAGTTTTTTCAACTCTTCACACAAATTCAGCATCACAAACAATTGACAGAATTATTGACTCTTTTCCGGCAGAACAGCAAGGGCAAATAATTTCTCAATTATCAGCAACGTTGGTGGCAATAGTTTCAGAAAGATTAATTCCTAGATTAGGAGGAGGCAGAATTCCAGCAACAGAAATTATGATTGTAAATCCGGCAATTAGAAATTTAATTCGCGAAAGAAAAGTTTATCAAATAGATCTTGTTATTGAAACAAGCTCGCAAGAAGGAATGATAACATTAAACCGCTCCTTAGCAAATTTAGTAAAACATAAAATTATATCTCTTGAATCAGCTGAACTGTATTCTTTAAACCCTTCAGAACTTAGAATTTTAATTGAAAGAATATGAAATTTAAATATCAGGCGAAAACAAAAGACGGTGAATTGCAGGTTGGTTTTGTAGAGGCAGGAACGAAAGAAGACGCAGAAAAAATATTATCAAGCCACGATCTTTTTATTTTATTATTAGAAGAAGTTGAAAAGCCAAATTTTTTTACTCGACTTATTAGTATATTTACTAAAGTAAGATTAAAAGAATTAGTAATTTATTTTCGCCAAATGTCCGTATTGTTTGAAGCCAAACTTCCCTTAAACCGCATTTTAGAAACACTCTATAATCAAATATCACAACCAGAATTAAAAGAAGCAACATTCCATATATTAGAAGATATTGAAAGCGGCTTGTCATTTTCACAAGCAGCGTCAAAACAACCTAATGTTTTTAATGAATTTGCAATAAGTATCATAAGATCAGGAGAAGTTACAGGAAATTTAGACAAAATAATTTCATTTTTAGCAAATTATACCGAAAAAGAATATTCTTTATTATCAAAAGCAAAATCAGCTTCTATTTATCCTTTAGTTATTATAATTACTTTCATTGCAGTAGCATTTATTATGATTACATCTGTTTTTCCTCAAATAAAACCTATTTTTGATCAATCTGGAGTAAAATTACCATTTTTTACTTCTCTTTTAATTGGAATTGGAGATTTTTTAAGTAGTTGGTGGATAGCTTTATTAATTTTCTTTATAATATTTTTAATAATATTAATTGATTTTTTTCAAACAGAAGAAGGAAAATCTTTGTTAGATGAATTGAAAATCAGAATGCCAATTTTAAATAAAATATTTTTACCAATTACTATTTCTCGCTTTGCTAATGCGGCTTCAATATTAATCAAGGGCGGCGTGCCAGTAGTTCAATCAATTGAAATAGTTTCGCAAACAATTAATAATGCTTTATATAAAGAATTTTTTAGTGAAATTGCAAATGACATCAAGTCTGGGCTAAATTTGTCTGAAGCAATTATGAAATATCCAACTTATTATTTTCCAGAAATAGTTCCTCAAATGATAAGTGTTGGAGAAGCTACTGGCGAATTGGAAAAAATGTTAGAAAAATTAGCTAATTTTTATATGGAAGAAGCAGATCATATTGTAAGTAATTTAACTGATTTAATTCAGCCCGTTCTTATACTTGGAATCGGAATATTAGTTGCTTTTCTTTTTGCTTCAATTTTAATACCAATATACAATTTGAATTCAGTAATAGGTGGGTTATAATATAAATATAATATAATTTAGTTAAATATAAAAGGTCGATTAATAATATATAAATAAAATATGAAAAATAAAAAAGGTTTTACATTAATTGAGCTTTTGATTGTTGTAGCTGTAATAGGTATTTTAGCATCAGTAGTACTTGTTGGTCTTGGCCCAATCCAAAAACAAGGAAGAGATGCGAGAAGAATTTCGGATTTAAGACAGGTACAAAATGGTTTAGAATTGTATTATGGCAAAAATGGGTCTTATCCAAGTGGCATAACTACCTGGACGCAGCTCGTAGACGCTTTAACAAGTGCGAATATTGGAATATCTAACGTCCCAAATGATCCAACTCCATCAAAAGAGTATAAATATACAAATACACCTACAGGTTATTGTTTGGGGGCATTACTAGAAGATATAAATAACCCGAATTGGAAACGCAGTATCCCATGCACAACTAATTGTTATGACGGAACAAATAATACTCCTCCAAATGGCATTACAATAGGAACTACGCTTTATTGTGTGGGATTGTAAAATAATTTAAAACAATTTATACAAAAATCCGCCAATTTGGCGGGTTTTTGTTTGCATTTTTTTTAGAATAATTTTAAAATTTTAAAAAAATGATTAATTTAATTTTATTTATTTTAGGAGCATCACTGGGAAGTTTTATAAATGTCCTTGCAATAAGATATAATCCTGATAAATTTTTATTATCTAAAGAAATTATAAGCGGAAGGTCAAAATGTAGAAGTTGCCATAAAGAACTTCAATGGTTTGGATTAATTCCTATTATTAGTTTTATAATTCAAAAAGGAAAATGCCGCAACTGCAAAACTAATTTAACCTTACAATACCCTTTAATTGAAATTTTATGCGGTTTAATTTTTGTCTTTACTTATAATTATTTTCAAAATATTTTTTTTGTTTTGTTTTTAATAAAACCGACCTTGTTTAATTTTTATTTTGTAACAAGTATTTGGATTTTAATTTTATTAACATTGGTTTTAATAACATTAATAGATTTAAAACTTCAAATTATTCCTAATGAAACATTAATTTTTATTTTAATCTTGGGAATTGTTTTAAATATTTTTATGTTTATTCAAAAACCAATGGAAATCCAATCATTTATCCTTTCCTATTCTCTGCTTTTTGGATTTAAAGAAAATTTTTTAATAAATAAATTAATTTCTATTGGATTTGCTTTGATATTTTTTTCAAGTTTGATAATTATAACTTTTGGCAAAGGAATAGGTGTGGGAGATTTAAAATTAATGATTGCATTAAGTATTATTGTTAACTGGCCTGATATTTTATTAATTAGTATATTAAGTTTTTTAATTGGAGCAATTTTTGGATTATTTTTTATAGTAACAAAAAGAAAAACAATTAAATCAGCAATTCCTTTTGGACCATTTATAAGTATAGCTGTCTATTTAACTATATTTTATGGGGAAGAAGTTTTAAAAATTTATTTTGATATTGGCAATAAATTATTTTTAAATATTTAAAAATATGCTATTATAATATAAATGTTTGTTTTTCTAAAAAAAAATAAATCTGGATTTACTATTATTGAATTAATAGTTGTTTTTAGCGTTATAAGCATCTTGTCAAGTTATTTGATTTTATATAATAAAACAAGCGAATCTCAAATTGCCCTATCCTTAGAACAATCTAAAATTATAAATTTAATAAATCAAGCCAAATCATTGGCAATTTCAACTTATTTAAGCCCAAATCCTCCTTGCGGTTATGGAGTAAAAATTAATTATGTCGTTTCCACTTATGAACTATTTAGTTATGGCCAAAGCCCAAATTGTTATTCAATAGATATTAATAATCAAGCAGATATTAAAACAATTTCAAGTAACAACCTGCCAAAAGAATTACAATTTACACAATCAAATGATTATTTAGATGCTATTTTTTATATCCCTCCCTACCCTAAAATTTTAATTTGGAAAAATAACAATCTAACGCCAATAGATGAAACCAGCTCAGCTTATGAAGCCAAAATTTATTTAAAAACCAAGGATGGATCTTTGCAAAAAGAAATAAAAGTTAATATCGCTGGTCAAATAAGTTTTTAAAAATATGTTAGGTAAAGGATTAGAATCATTAATACCACCACAAAATAATCAACAAAATAATCAATCGTCGCTAAATAATGCACAAAATAATACACAATTAAACAATCACCCGCAAAGCGATAATCTAATTAATCAAAATCAAACAGCAAAAGAAGAGTTAAAACAAAATTCAGATAATTTATCTTTTAATCAAAATTCTTTAAATAATGAAAAAATAAATAATCAAAATGAAAAACAACAAAATGAAATACAAAAAATATCAAAAGATGAAATTAAAATAACAAAAGAAGAAAAAAACGAAAATTTATATCTTGAAAAAGAAAATATAAATAATTATCAATATCCACAAAAAAAAGAATCTGTTTTTTATATAGAAACACAAAAAATTAGACCAAATCCACATCAACCGCGAAGAGAATTTAATGAAGAAAGTATAAATGAATTAGCAGCTTCAATTAGACAATTTGGAATAATTCAACCACTGGTAGTAACAAAAATTGAAAAAGAAATTCCTACTGGCACAGAAATAGAATATGAACTTATTGCAGGAGAAAGAAGATGGTTAGCGGCAAAAAAACTTGGACTTGAAACCGTACCTGCAATTATTAAAAGCATTGAAACACCTAAGGAAAGATTAGAACTTGCAATTATTGAAAATATTCAACGTGAAAATTTAAATCCAATTGAAACCGCAAGAGCCTTTGCAAGATTACAAGACGAATTTAGATTAACACAAAGAGAAATAGCTGCAAGACTTGGCAAAAGCCGCGAGGCAGTAGCCAATTCTTTAAGACTTTTAGATCTTCCAAAACGAATTCAAGACGCTATAGCAACTGGTAAAATAAGCGAAACTCACGGTAGAATGCTTTTGGCAATAACTGATCCTAAAATTCAGCAAAAAATTTTTGAGGATTTAATTAATTATAATTTAAGCACTCGCGAACTTAAAAGAAAAATTAATTTACTATCATTACCAAGTAAAAAAGAAAATAAAGCAAAACTAATCCAAGATAATTTTGATCCTGAAATAAAAATGTTAGAAGAAAAATTAAAATTAACATTAGGTACGCCGGTTAAAATTTATCGCGATGGTAAAAATGGTAAAATTATTATTGAATTTTACTCTGATGAAGAATTTAAAAACATCATTTCCAAACTTAATATTAGCGAAGGCTAAATAAAACGATAACTAATTTCTTTAATTTCTGCAATAGATTTAAGTTTTAAAATAAGCTTTTCTATTTTTTCTTTAGAAATACTTTCAATTTCAATTTTATGAATTTGATATTTGTTAGAATGAGTATTTTCGGTACGAAAACTTAAAATATTAAAATGAGATCTGCTAATGATATTAGTAATATCTTTAATTAAATCCATTCGATTTATAACTGCAATTTTTAATTCAGTTTTAGTTGGTTTATTAAAAAGTGATTTGTCTTTATGACGTAAAAAAGCTTTTATATGTTCCCGAGCCAAAGAAGTTTTTACAAAATTTAGCCAATCTGCTGAAGGATTTTTATTTTTTTGAGTTAAAATTTCTACAACGTCTCCTGAATTTAATTTATAATTAAGCGGCACAATTTTATCATTAACTTTAGCTCCAACACAACTATTTCCAATTTCTGAATGAATATGATAAGCAAAATCAACCGGTGTTGCTCCACTTGGCAAATCTATTACATCTCCTTTTGGCGTTAAAACAAAAATTCTATCTTTAAAAAAGTCTACCTTAATAGAATTTAAAAATTCGCTATCAGAAACGTTGTTTTTTTGCAATTCTTCTTGCCATTTCCCTAATTGTTTTATCCAATTTAATTCTTTTAAAAAATCATCTTTTGATTTTATATGTGAAATTTCTGTCTGCTCATATTTTTTATATTTATAAAACCAATGTGCAGCAATACCAAACTCATTTTCTTCATGCATTTGAGGTGTTCTTATTTGAATTTCTATTTTTTTGTCTTCAGGCCCAAAAACAGTAGTATGCAGACTCCTATAACCATTTGGTTTTGGCATTGCAATATAATCTTTAATTCTACCAGGTAGTGGCGGCCATAGATCATGAATAATACCAAGAGCTTCATAACATTGTCTTATATCGGAGACAATAATTCTTATAGCTACCAAATCATATATTTTTTCAATGTCCATCTCATATAAAAGAAGTTTTTTATATAAAGAGCTCCAACGCTTTGCTCTAAAATCAAATCCAATAATATTAATATTATTTTTAGTTAAATAATCTTTTAAAAGGGGTGCAACTTTATTTAAATAATCTGTTCTTTCTTCATATTTTTCGCTTATGTTTTTTATTAACCAATTATACTCTTCTGGGTGTATATAAGGGAAAGCTAAATCTTGAAGTTCTCCGGCTAATTGCTGCATCCCTAACCTATAAGCAATAGGAGCATAAATTTCATTGGTTTCTAAAGCAATACGCCTTTGTTTTTCTTTGGGCAAAAAGCTAAGAGTTTGCATATTATGAAATCTATCTGCAAGTTTAATTAAAATAACTCTCAAATCTTCACCTAAGGCAAAAATTAATTTGCGCATATTTTCTACTTTTTCTTTTATGCCTCTATATTTAACTTTACTTACCTTAGAGACGCCATCTACCAAAAATGCAATTTCTTCGCCAAATTCTTTTTTAAGATTTTCTAAACTAATATCTGTATCTTCAATTACATCATGCAGAAGCCCGGCGGCTATTGTTTTCTCATCTAATTTCCAAGATAATAAAATATTTGCTGTTTCTAAAACATGATTAAAATATGGTTCGCCACTTAATCTTTTTTGATTTTTATGGGCATTTTCTGCAAATTTATAAGCGCGCGTAACTATACTTGAAGAATTAATTTTAATAAATTCTTTAATAGACATATATAAATATCATAATCATAAAATAGCCAAAAAAACAATATCTGAGTCTGATATTTTTAGTTTTAATCTATTTTTATAATTATTCTTCTAAATCTTCTTCTAATTTTTCTTCTAAATAGTCAATTGCCGAATCAAGCGACATACCTTTTTTTATAAGAGCACTAATTTTATTTACTGTCCACAAAAGTGCTTTGGTATAAATACCCCTTGTCATAGATTCTTCAAAATCTACCTTTTTCCTAAGAGACAAATCAATAATTTTTCTAAAAATATCCAAATCTTTTCCTGCTAAATTATATGCTTTTAAAATAGAACTAAAACTTGCATAATCTTTCCGTATGGCAAATGTTTTTTCACGACGGATATCCGTAATAAAATCAACATTATATAACATACTATCTCTTATTTCTAAAATATCTTCTATATCTTCGGGTTTTACTCCTCCTTTTATTAAACTTATTATATAATGAGGAAAAGTATGATATTTTTCAGCATATCTTTTTATTTCTTCATCACTTATTCCTCCAATGGCTACACCACTTTTTTTGTCTTTATCTTCAATCATAATTTATAAAAATTTATAAAAAACGACCTTTTAATAAATTTTAACCTATATGTAAAACCATTTCAATAGCAAAATAGTTGATATTTTTAATTTTAATAGCTTTTAAATTAGACCAAGTAACTATATAAGATAAAAACATTTTTGATAAAGAATATTTATGCGAACAAACTATAGTATTTTATAGCCAATAACTTACAATATTTTATAACTTAATTTATTTTATAATTTTTATTTAAATCTTTTACTATTTTGGACGCCTCAACTTTTTTAAAAATTAATTTATTTACCACAAAAAATCACCAATGTTTAAATTTTTCTTTTATATCCCCTATTTTTAATTAAAAAACGCTAGGTAAATTTAAATAAATTAATAAATTTTTGCAAATTCTTTCTTAAAAAGCAGGCTAACAATAACAGCAGAAATAATACCAACTAATGCGCCGGCTAAAATATCTAATGGCCAATGAACTCCAACATAAATTCTTGCCAAACCATTTAAAAAAGCAAAAACAAAATAAACTATCCCCCACTTTTTATTCCACAAAAAAACAATCGCGGCTAATGCAAATAAAAAAGCTGCATGGCCCGAAGGTAAAGAAGGCCCACTTTCAGCTATTAAAGCTTTAATATTTAAAGCATCAAAAGGCCTTTTTTGGGGCCAAAAAAAACGAATAAATTCTGTAACAATGCCTCGTGATAAAATTAAAACTAAAATAGTTTCCAAAAATAAAAAAATTTTTGTTTTTTTTGGATATAAAATTTCTTTTTTTAAAAAAAAATTACCATTTAATAAATTATAAAAAAATAAAATAACTAATAAATATGGCAAGTACTTAGCCAAAAATATTCCCAAAAAATTAAATAGTAAATTTTCTTTATTAAAATTATAAATTAAATTAAATAAGTTCTGATTTAACTCAAAAATCATTTTTCAACATAAGGCAAAAGAGCCATAAATCTTGCTCTTTTAATAGCTTTAGCTAATCTTCTTTGATGATAGGCACAAGTACCAGTATGCTTTGGGTCAATAATTTTTGCTTGTGAAGAAATAAATCTTTTAAGCAAAGAAACATCTTTATAATCAATTTTTTTTAAATTTTGTGAGCAAAAAAAACATTGGTTAGCCATATTTTAAATAATAACAAAATTTAATTAAAAAGGCAAATCTTCCTCTGGCTCTGTTTTTTCTTCATCAATATCAATCACTGGGATTTCTAAAGAATCTAATTCTGGAATTTGAACATCTTTTTGCTCTCCCTCTATTTTTTCTTCAAAAACATTTTGACTATTATCTTTTAAATTAGCTGGTTTGGGTCCTAATTGCAATCTTTCGCAAATAATTTCAGTTACATATCTTGTCTGCCCCTGCCTGTCTTGCCAATTGCGAGTTCTTAATCTTCCCTCAATAAAAACTAAACTTCCTTTTGTTAAAAACTGTACTGCAACCTCAGCTTGTCTTCCCCAAATAACCACATTATGAAATTCTGTTTCTTGCTGTTTTCTGCCCATTTTATCTACCCAAACTCTATTTGTAGCTAAACTAAAAGAAGTAACAGACTGTCCAGTTTGGGTTTTTCTTATTTCTGGAGAGGCAGTTACCCTACCCAACAAAAAAACTTTATTAACATTCATTATTTTGTTTAAAAATCGACTTAATTATTGAAGCATTTCTTCTAATTTTTTTTCTAATGCTTCATTAGTAAGAACATTTTCCTGCTGCTTAATAAATTGTTTTGGTTTTTTAGATTCTTCTATTTTTTTCTTATCTTGAGATGGCTTTTTTATAAAAGAATCGTAAATAATCATAAATCTTAAAATATTTTTTGATGTTTTAAGATTGTTTTCTAATTCTTTTGCTTTTTCTGGAAAAGCTTTAAAATCAATAAAACCAAATAAAGCCTGATTTACGTGTTTAATTGGATAAGCTAAATTAATTTTTTCTGGTTCTTTTACAAAAATTAATTCTGCTCCTATTTTTTGAAGAGCTGATAAAATTTCTTCTTTATGATTTTCTTCTCTAATTAAAAAAGAAATTTCATATTCTTTTTCTAAATTTTCTTTTAAAATTTCATCCATATCTATTTATTTATTATTGTATAAAAATTTATGACCTTTTATTAATCTTCAATAACAATGCCCATACTTCTTGCGGTGCCCTCAACCATTTTTATTGCTGCACTAATATCCGAAGTATTTAAATCTGGCATTTTTCTTTTTGCTATTTCTTCTAAATCTTTACGGCTAACTTTGCCAACTTTTCCCTTTAATATGTCTGAAGATCCTTTTTCAATGCCAGCTGCTTTTTTAAGCAATGCTGATACTGGAGGGGTTTTTAAAATAAATGAAAAACTTCTGTCTGTATAAATTGTAATTTCAGCAGGAATTATATCGCCAATCATATCTTTGGTTGCATCATTAAATTGTTTACAAAATTCAGCAATATTGATACCGTGCTGTCCTAATGCTGGACCAATTGGTGGAGCCGGATTTGCCTGACCGGCTGGAATTTGTAATTTTAAAATTGTTTTTATTTCTTTTGCCATAATTTTATATAATTTTTTTGACTTGTAATAGATCTAAATCTATATTTGTTTCCCGGCCAAAAATAGGAACGGATATTTTTACTCTTCCTCTTTCATTATCAACTTCTATAATTTTCCCCTCATAATCTTTAAACGGACCATCAATTATTTTAACTAAATCATTTATATTTAAATTAACCTTATATTTAGTTTCATCGTGCCCCATTCTTTTAAAAATATCATCAACTTCTTCTTTAGAAAGAGGCATTGGTTTTGTAGAATCTGCCCCAACAAAACCAGTAACCCTGGGAGTATTTCTTACAACATACCAAGAATCTTCTGTTAAAATCATATCAACCAACACATAACCAGGATATATTTTTTCTTCAGTCACCTGTCTTTTCCCTCCTCTAATTTGAATCTTTTTTTCTTTTGGCACAATAACATTAAAAATTTTATCTTCCATTCCTAATGATTCCACTCTTTGTTTTAAATAACGGGCAGCAGCTTCTTCATATCCGGCATAGGTATGGATTGCATACCAATTCCTTTTTTCATTTTTAATTTCATTTTTTAAATTTGAATCCATATTTTTATATGCTTCTTAAAACAAATTTCTCCAGCAAAAATAAAAATAAATTATCAAAAATTCCTAAAAATAAAGCAACAACTACTGAAAAAATTATCACCCACAAAGTTAATTTAATTGCCTCTTTTCTTGTCGGCCAATTAATATGCTTAAATTCAACAATGGCTTCATTAAAAAACTTTTTAATATTCATTTATTTATTTTTGTTAAAATATTTAAATGAATATTAAAAAGTTTTTTAATGAAG
>CAYMYP010000006.1:11753-12026 GCA_964394705.1 uncultured Candidatus Saccharibacteria bacterium
AAAAAAATCAACTACTTGCATAAACCCAAAATAAACCTATGTTTTTCAGAAAATTTATTGACAATGGTGTAAAGCCATAAAATTAAATCATAGAGTTATAAAGTTTCTGAAAAAATTATTAACTTATCAAGTATTTTCAGATTTCATATATCTACGCGCAAGCCTACCGCGTGCAACGAAAGCCGGCATCGTAGTTCTTAGCCGTCGTGGCCCAATCCAATTTCAACATAAACACGCCACCTTTGTATTATATAAGAATGTTATGCTTCTAAA
>CAYMYP010000006.1:12092-12694 GCA_964394705.1 uncultured Candidatus Saccharibacteria bacterium
GATTATTAAGTATTAATTTATCTAATTAAAGTTCATCTTCCATTCCTCCGTGCATATGCGGTTCAGGCTTTTTCTTTTCTGGTAAATTTACAATTGCCACACCAATCTTAAGATAAGTAGCAGCAACTGATAGGGCATTTAAAAATGCTGTTTTGGTTACTTTAAGCGGATCAATTATGCCAACTTCTTTTAGATTATTAATTTCATTATTAAAGGCATTAAATCCAATCCAAATATTTTTTTCAGTGTTATGAAGATTAATTAATTCGCGCACAACTTCATCTGCTGACTCTCCGCTATTTGTTATAATTGCCTGAAGTGGAGCAAGTAAAGCTTTAGAAATAATTTGACGCGCGGCTCCTTCAACTGAATCTAAATCAGTTGTTTTTTTGTTTTGTTCTAAATAAACATTAAATAACGCAATTCCGCCGCCAGGAACAATTCCTTCTTCCATTGCTGCTCGAGTTGCCGCAACCGCATCTTCTACTCTTTGTTTTAATTCTTTTTGTGCAGCTTCAGTAGGAGCGCCAACTTTAATTACAGCAACTCCACCGGCTAATTTTCCTAATCGCTCTTGAAGTTTTTCTTTATCAAATTCAGAA
>CAYMYP010000007.1:0-241 GCA_964394705.1 uncultured Candidatus Saccharibacteria bacterium
GGCAATAAAAAACAATTCGGCAATAGATTTAGAAAAAGAAACAAAAGAATTAGAAGAACCACAAGAATTAGAAGCACAACAAAATTTAAATTTAATTCAAGAACCACAAAATAGAGGATTTGCGCATATTTCTGATATAATAAATATTAAACCAATACTAATGGAGGAAAGCCCAATAGAGCAAAATCAAAATAATTTTGAAAATAATGAGCAAAACGAAGATAATAACGAAGATAATAGC
>CAYMYP010000007.1:251-12263 GCA_964394705.1 uncultured Candidatus Saccharibacteria bacterium
TTTAAAAATTATTAGAAATCTTGGCGAATTTAGGTTAAAAGATATTGAGGAGACCATTCCAGAATTAAGCGAAAGAACTATTAGATATTATTTAAGCGATTTAATAAACCAAGGAATTATTGAAAAAATAGGAGTTTCTGGAAGAAATGTTATATATAAGGTAAAAAGGTAAAAACAACGCGCTGGCCAGCAAATATCAACATTAAAATAGCCCCTAAAATAGTAACTATTTTTAAATAAATTCGTTTTAATTAAAAGATAGAAAAATTACTGGTTTCGAGTTGCTACTCTTGAAAATTTTAAAAAATAATTTAATATAAAATTATGATTCAGAGTGAGGCTGAATCATTTAAAAATAACTTTTAAATTCAGCCTCACAGAGTGAGGTTTTTTTAATTTAATACCGAACCCTCTCTAATTAGAAGAGAGGAGCAGAAAATAAAACAAAAAGGTCGAAAATAAAATAAAAATTTTAGGTCGTTAAAATAAATAAAAATGAGTACATTAAAAACAAAAGGTTTATCAGTAGCATTACTTGCTACTACATTTGTTTGGGCAGTTGCTCCAATGGCTTCTGCACAAACCGTTGAGCAACTTCAAGCTCAAATTGCTGCATTGCTTGCTCAAATTCAAGCTTTGCAAGCTCAAGTTGCTGGTCAGCAAGGAGTATCGGCTTCTACATCATGCACTTTTAGCCGCGACCTCACAGTAGGCTCAAAAGGAGATGATGTAAAATGTTTACAGCAATATTTGCAATCAACAGGTCATTTTACATATAGCGGTGGAGCTACTGGATATTTTGGTACAATAACAGCTTCAGCTGTAAAAGCTTGGCAGGCTGCAAATGGTTTGCCATCAACTGGATATTTTGGTCCAATGTCAAGAGCTAAATACAGCTCATTAGTTGCAGTTGTTCCAACACAACCAACACAACCAACACAACCAACACAACCAACACAACCAACACAACCAACACAGCCAACACAGCCAACAGGAACCGAAGGAATCTTGATTGTTGAGAAGAACCCAACTCCAGCTGCTGGTCAACAATTATACGAAGGTCAAACAGCTGATTGGGTTGGAGTAAGATTTAGAGCTCAAGATTCTGATATTACAGTTGGAAGCTTTAAGCTTGTCTATCCTCAATCAAATAATTCAGCCCCAGCAAGAGTTGTTTCTAAATTTGAGGTTGTTGATGAATCAGGAAATGTCTTAAAGACAATTGATCCATCAGCATTTACTCAAGATTATACAACTCTTGATTATTATTATTATGTAACTGGGTTGAATTATGTTGTTCCAAAAGGAGGACAAAAAGCTTTAATTGTAAGAGCAACAGCTGTTCCAACATTCCCATCTGGGCCAAACACAACCTTAACCTTAACAGTTCAAGATGTAAGAGGAAGAGACACAGCTGGAATTGACAGATTCCCATCAACACTAGTTTCAAATACAGTATTAAGACAAACTTCAGTTGCTTCATCAGCAAGATTTGAAGTTTCAAAGAACTCTGGTTCTCCAGTAGAAAATAATGTTGTTGCTGATTACGCTACTGGAAGAGTTGATAAAGTTGCTTTGTTAAAAGTTGATTTAACAGCTAAAAACGACAGAGTTCAATTAACTCAATTAGCTGGTTCATCAACAGTATCAGGTGTTAGCGCTTCAACTGTTTACTTGATGGATGGATCAAATGTTTTAGATTCAGCAGTTGTATCAAGCAACTCATTTACTTTCCAGAATCTTTTGTCTCAAAACATTTGGGTTGAAAAAGATACAACTAAAACACTTACGATTGCAGCTGATGTCACAGGAGCAACAACTTCAGATGGAACAGTTTCAGTTACTGTAAATTCTCTTTCAAGAAAGAACAGTTTAGGTGATACTGGCACACAATCTAGTTTAGCAGTTTCAGGAGACTCGCTTCATGTCTTAACCGAAGCTCCAACGTTTGCTAAGGGATCTACATTTAATGTTGCTGTGACAAGAGATCAAAATAATTCTACCACAACTGCTAATGCTACATTAGAAGTATTAGTAACAGCTCGCGGTGGAAATATTAAGATTTCTTCAACAACAGTATTTACTTTGTTTAGAGAAACTAATTCCGGAGCAACATCAAGCGTTTCTAAAGCTGCTTCAGAAGTAAGAGATGGCTCAAATAATTTAGTTTCTTTGACTGGTGGATACTATGTTATTCCAGTAAATCAGACATACAAGTTTGTATTACAAGACCAAGCAACATTTAGTGGCGCTCCAAGAGTAAGATATAAAGTTGATGATATTACTTGGCAGAATAGCGCTAATACCAATATCGCATCTTCTTGGGTTGACCGCGATCTTTACACTGATTGGAGCAATTAATTCTGAATTTCTCGGTTGATTCAAAAACACCCCTGCTAAAAGCAGGGGTGTTTTTTATTGCAAGTTTTTTATTGCAATATGTGGATATCTGAGGCCAGCATATTTTATTAAATTATTCAATTTATGTTTATCGTAAGAGCTGGGGCCTTGCAGTAAAATATTGATTTGCTATATTTTTTAAAAATTGCTATAATTTATATATATTTATTAAAGGTCGCTTAAAATTTTAAAAATATGACAAAAGCGCAATTAGCAGAAGAAGTAATGAAAAGGTGCGAATTAGAAACAAAAGCATTGGCAAACAGAGTTGTTGATGCTGTTTTTGATACAATTGTTGAGACAATGAAAAGGGGCGAAGAAGTTTCAGTTTCAGGATTTGGAACATTTAGAGTTGCAAAGCGCGCTGCTCGCGAAGGAAGAAATCCAAAAACTGGCGAAAAAATTCATATTCCAGCTTCAACCAAACCAAAATTTAGAGCAGCTAAAGCTTTAAAAGAAGCAGTATTGTAAAATTTGATTTTTTTAAAAAAATCTTTAAAACCCGTCTTAATTTTTTTGAGGCGGGTTTTAAATTGGAAATTTAATTTTATCTATTACACTCAAAAAAATTTGCGCATATTATTATAATTGCATAACCTCAGAAATATTTTGAATCTTATATAAAATATAAAAAACCATATTTAAAAACTATATCTAATTTATGTTATTAGTTAGGAGTTTTAGTTTTTAATTTGGATTTTTCCAGTTTGGGGTTATCGTAAGAACCCTAGTTTTGCGATGGCAAGAAGTTGAATTAGTCTTGCGACCACTAAATATTAAAAAAATAATATCCAATTTTAGTTTTTAATTAAAATACTTCAAGAGTCCAAAATTTGGCGCGGTTATACAAAAATTTGATTTTACCTTTAATTTATGCTAATTTTTAGCTAATGCAGTTGTCTAAATTTTTTTTTAAAACTCAAAAAGAATTCCCTAAAGATGAGGTCTCAAAAAACGCTAAACTTTTAGAAAAAGCTGGTTTTATTTATAAAAACACAAGCGGGGTTTATAGTTTTTTGCCATTAGGATTTAAAGTTATTCAAAAAATTTCTCAAATTATTCGCGAAGAAATGTCAGAAATTTCAGCGCAAGAACTTTTAATGCCTGCTTTGGTTTCAAAAAATATTTGGCAAAAAAGCGGAAGATGGGATATTGAAATTGGCTATGAGGTTGTAAATAGAAGAAACAAAGAAGCTGAATATGTTTTGGGTTGGACACATGAAGAAGTAATTTCAGATATTTATTCGCATTTTATTAGTTCTTATAAGGATTTGCCAGCAGCGTTTTATCAAATTCAAACAAAATTTAGAAATGAGGAGCGGGCAAAATCAGGAATTATTCGAGGCAGGGAATTTATAATGAAAGATCTTTATAGTTTTCATACAAACGAAGAGGATTTGTTTGATTATTATAAAAAAGTAGGAGACGCATACCATAAAATTTTTAAAAGATGCGGCTTAAATTCAATTTATACTTTAGCAGGCGGAGGCGCTTTTACACTTCAAAATACGCATGAATTTCAAGTGATTTGCGACGCCGGAGAAGATGATATTTTTGTTTGTGAATCTTGTTTTTATGCTGAAAATAAAGAGGTTTCTAAATTGGGCGAAGGTGACAAATGTCCAAAATGTGGAGGCAAAATTAAAATGGAGCACTCTGCTGAGGTTGGAAATATTTTCCCATTAGGCACAAAATATTCAGAAGCGTTTAATTTAAAATTTAAAGATGAAAAAGGCGAAGAAAAATATGTGGTAATGGGTTCTTATGGAATTGGTTTGGGCCGGCTCATGGGAGTGGTTGTTGAAGTTTGCAATGATGCAAAAGGAATAATTTGGCCAAAAGAAATTGCGCCAGCGCAAGTTTATTTAATTGGAATTGATAAAGATACAAGTGATTTATATACTGAACTTCAAAGCAGGGGTATTGAGACGATTTATGATGATAGAAATATTAGCCCCGGGGAGAAATTCAATGACGCTGATTTGATTGGTATTCCTTATCGGCTGGTTGTAAGCCCTAAAACACAAGATATGATTGAATTTAAAAAAAGGGACGAAGACAAGATAACTTTGCTTACCAAAGAAAAAGCAATAAATTTGATTTTAGAAGGAAATTAATATAAAAAAGAAATGATGAAATTTTTAAATAATTTTTTTAGCGACATTGGAATTGATTTGGGAACCGCAAATTGTTTAATTTATGTTAAGAAAAAAGGCATTTTAATTAATGAACCATCAATTGCGGCAATTAATAATAAAACTAATCAAATTTTAGCTGTTGGCGAAGACGCAAAAAGAATGCTAGGAAGAACCCCGGTTCATATTAATGTTGTACGCCCCTTAATTGGCGGAGTAATTTCTGATTTTGAAATTACTAGAGAAATGCTTAAAAATTTTGTAAAAAAATTAAATAAAAAAAATATTGGCAGTTGGGGATTTAGAAAAGCAATTTTAGCTGTGCCCAATGATTTAACAGAGGTTGAAAGGAAATCAGTTGAAGATGCGGCATTATCAAGCGTTGCTTCAAAAGTTTATTTAGTTGAATCGCCTCTTGCAGCAGCATTAGGAGCTGGAATTGATATAACTTTACCAGAGGCAAATTTAATTATTGATATTGGAGGCGGGACAACTGATATTGCTGTAATTTCAATGAATGGTATTGTTGCTTCAAAAACACTCAAAATTGCTGGCGATAAATTTAATGAAGAAATTATAAGATTTATTCGCGATGAATTTAATTTGGTAATTGGAGATTTAACAGCTGAAAAAATTAAAATAACAGTTGGTTCTGCATTACCAATTGATGAAAAACTTGAAATTCAGGTAAGAGGGAGAGACACAACCACCGGGCTTCCAAAAGAAATTATTATAAAAAGCAGCCAAGTAAGACTAATTTTGGGAAGGCTTTTAAAAAATATTATTGAATCAATTGTAGAGGTTATTGAGCAAACCCCGCCGGAACTTGTAGGAGATATGCTTGATAGAGGAATAATTTTGTGCGGCGGAGGAGCATTGCTTAGAGGACTTGATGAACTTTTAACAAGAGAACTTGGAATTAACGCAAAAATTGCAGATGACCCACTTTCAGTTTCTGCAAGAGGATTAGGGATGATAATAGAACATCCAGAAAAATTTGAGTCAATTTTAATGAATTCTTTCCCCAAAAGGCAAATTAATCTTTAAAATATGCAAAAAAGTGTTTTGTATTTTTTAATTTTTTTAATTGTAATTTTAATTTTTTGGAACCCTGCTTTTTTTATAGAATTTAAAAAAAAATTATTTAATCCAGCTATAAATGAAGAAAATAAATTATTAGATCTTCAAAAAGAAAATTTAATTTTAAAAGAAAAATTAGCCGAACTTTCGGGTTTAGATAAGTTTTTAAAACTTAACAACTTGACTTATAAGTTAAAGCCGGCATTTATTTATTCAAGATATCCTTTTAATTTAAAAAATGAAATTTTAATTAATTTAGGCGAAAAAGATAATGTTTCTGTAGGCAAGATAGTAGTTTTACCCCAAAAAGATAGTAGCAATTTTATTTTAGTTGGTAAAATTCAAAAAGTTTATAAAAATTTTTCATTAGCGCAGACAGTTTTTGATCCTAATTTTAAATTAGCTGTAAAAATAGGAGAAAAAAAATATGATGGTTTTTTTGTTGGCGGACCAAATCCGAAAATTAATTTAATTCCTGCTGATGCCCAAATAAATATTGGAGATGTGGTTTATTCTGCTGATTCTAATTTACCTTACGGAATTATAGTTGCTGAGATTTTCGAAATCAAAAACGTACAAAATAGCTTATTTAAAGAAGCCGTAATTTCAATTCCTTATGATTTAAATAAAATTAATTTGGTTGGAGTTTTAGAAGAATGATTTATCAAAATTTTGATAAAATTAAATTTATCTGGGCATTTTTGTTAATTTTTTTAGCTGCTTTTTTGAACCAAAGACTTTTTTTATTGTTTGGGATTGGTTTTAATTTTGTTTTAATAAGTTTGATTGTTTTAAGTTTTTTTGTCTCATATCTTGAGATAATTTTTTTTGCGCTTTTAGGAATTTTGCTTATAAATTATGTTCCGGCGATTAATTTAGGAATTGTTTTTTTGTTTTTGATGCCGCAAATTGTTTATTTTTTATCAAAAAAATTTAAATTACAAAGCATTGTTGGACTAATTGTTTTTGGAATAATGAGTTTTATTTTATTTTATTTTTTATTAAATTTTTATTTTATTTTTAATTATCCAGTTTTATTTTTGTATGACTTGGTTATAAGTTTTATTTTTGGAATTTTATTGTTTTTAATTTTTAAAAACTTAAAATAAATTTTATGGTTAAATTACGCAAAGACGAACAAGTTTTTTTTGAAGAGGTTTTAGCTGAAAATGGGCAAGGTGAATTAATAGAAGTTGGGCTTTCTTTAAAAACATTTTTGTACGCAACAATTTTTGTTTTTATTTTAATTGGAATTATTTTAGCCAGAGTAGTTTTTTTAAATGTTTTTGCTGCTCAAAAATTTAGCGAACTTTCAGATATTAATGCTGGTAAGCGTGAATTTATAATTCCAGCAAGAGGAGATGTTTATGACCGTTATGGCAAAATTTTGGCGCAAAGCAAAATTTCTTATAGAGCTGTTTTAAATCTTAAAAAATTTGTAAACTCTAATCAAAAGGACGATATTTTAAACAAACTTGAAGAGATTTTTAAAATAGATAAAGCAGCAATATTGGAGTTAATTAATTCAAAAATTAGTAATAATTTAAGTCAAGATTTTATTTTAAAAGATAATTTAGATTCAAAAGAAATAATTGATTTAAAAACAGCAAATATTGAAGCTGTTGAAATTAAAGAAGGATTTAGCCGCTATTATCCAGATGGCGAAAAATTTGCTTCTATTTTGGGGTATGTAGGATTGCCGTCTTTAGATGATTTAAAAAACAAAGAAATTTCAACTGAAGAATTTGTGGGGAAAGTTGGAATTGAAGCAAGTTATGACAATGATTTAAGAGGCCGTCCTGGAATTATTTTAAATACTAGAGATGCTGTGGGAAATATTTTATCTTCAACTCAAATTCAAGAACCGCAAAAAGGAAAAGATTTAACTTTAACAATTGATGCTGAGTTGCAGTCATATTTATTTGAAAGAATGAATCAAGCTTTTAGAGAATTAGGAAGAAATTCAGGAGCAGCAATTGCCTTAAATCCAGATAATGGAGAGGTTTTGACTTTACTTAGTTTGCCTTCTTATGATAATAATATTTTTGTAAATAATGATTTTGAAAAAATTAAAGAGATAATTAATAACCCATTAAAGCCGCTTTTTAATCGAGCTATTTCAGGAGCTTATGCTCCGGGATCAACAATTAAGCCTCTTGTTGGGGTTGCTGCTTTAAAAGAAGGAATTATTGATCCGCAAAAAACAATTTTTTCGCCAGGGTATTTAGATGTTCCAAATCCTTATAATCCAGAAAAACCAACAAGATTTGTAGATTGGAGGCCTCAAGGAAATGTTAATCTGGCTTCAGCAATTGCTCAATCTTCTAATGTTTATTTTTATGTTGTAGGTGGTGGATTTGGTGACATTAAAGGTTTAGGAATAGATAAATTAAGAGAATGGTGGCAAAAATTTGGATTAGGCAAAAAAACTGGAATTGATTTAATTGGAGAAATAGATGGATTTTTGCCATCAAAAGAAACTCATCAAAAAACTCATAACAGGCCTTGGCTTTTGGGAGATACTTATAACGCTTCTATTGGTCAAGGAGATTTAGGTATTACGCCAATTCAGTTAATTAATTATATTTCTGCAATTGCAAATGGCGGCAAGCTTTTTAAGCCATTTTTAGTTAAAGATAAAAATACTCCAACTGTTTTGGCTGATTTAACTTATCTAAAAAATGAAATTGAAGAGATAAAAAAAGGAATGCGACTTGCAGCAACTTCGCAGCTTGGTACAGCTTATATGCTTTCTGATTTGCCATTTAATGTTTTTGCAAAAACCGGAACTGCTCAAATTGAAGGAAATAAAGCTGAAAATGCTTTTTTTGTGGGATTTATTGATGAAAATGGGCACAAACTTGCTCTTTTAATTTTGGTTGAAAAATCAAAACAAGGCAGTTTAAACGCAGTGCCAATAGCAAAAGATGTTTTAAATTGGTATTACCAAAACAGAATTAAAAATAAATAATTTTTTTAAAAAATGTTAAAATAAATTAGGAGGTTGAAAATGTATTGCGGGCATTGTTTTGTGCGGTTTGCCATTTTGGAGGAAAAAATCCTCTACAATGGCAAACTTTTTCATCGCCGCTGTCTTCAAAAAAATAAAAAAATTTTAATTAAAGACAGCGACCTGGAAGCCATTTTCTTTGAGCCGGGAGTATATAATGTATACAAAGTCCGACTCAATTTTAAAACCCGCTCGTAAATTATAGGGGCGGGTTTGTATTTTTAAAAATTGCCAAATTTAATCTTTTAAAATAAAATAAAGTTGCTATGACAAATTCTCCAGTTGAGCTTATTAAAGAAAAAATTGATATAGTAGATTTTATTGGTAGTTATATTCAACTAACTCGGGCTGGAAAAAATTGGAAAGCGCTTTGCCCTTTTCACAAAGAAAAAACTCCTTCTTTTATGGTATCTCCCGAACGGCAAAGTTGGCATTGTTTTGGCTGTGGATTAGGAGGAGATATTTTTACATTTTTAATGAAATATGAAAATTTGGAATTTGGAGAAGCATTAAAAATTTTAGCTGAAAAAGCAGGTATTGAGCTTAAAAAAATTTCTCCACAAGAATATAAATATGTAGGTTTGCTTTATGAATTAAATGAAATAGCAAAAAAATTTTTTATAGAGCAATTAGAAAGCAATAAAAAAGCTTTGGATTATTTATTGCAAAGAGGACTAAAAAAAGAAACAATTGCTGAATTTGAAATTGGATTTGCGCCGTCTCAATATGACGAACTTGCAATTCATTTAATTAATTTGGGTTATAGCCGTGATGATATTTTAAGGTCAGGTCTTGTTTTTGTAAACGAAAAAGGAAAAATAATAGATAGATTTAGGCAAAGAATAATGTTTCCTATTCATAACCATTTAGGCAAAATTGCTGGTTTTACTGGAAGAATTTTGCCGGAATTTGAAAGTGATGAAGTTGGCAAATATGTAAATAGCCCAGAATCTCCGATTTTTAAAAAATCAAAAATTTTATATGGTTTTTGGAAAAGCAAAAATTTTATAAGAGAAGCAAACTCAGCTTTTTTGGTTGAAGGGCAAATGGATTTTTTAATGAGTTGGCAAGCTGGGATTAAAAATGTTTTGGCAACATCAGGTACTGCTTTAACCGAAGACCATTTAAATGCTATTAAAAAATTAACTGAAAATTTAGTTATGTGTTTTGATAGCGATTCTGCTGGTTGGGAAGCACAAGAAAGAGCAATTGATTTGGCAAATTCTTTGGATTTAGGAGTAAAAATAGTTGTTTTAAAAAACTTTAAAGATCCAGCAGAAGCAGTATTAAAAAATTTAAAAGAATTAAAAGATGCTATAGAAGCGGCAATTCCAGCAATAGAATTTTATTTTGAAAAATATTTAAATAAAGATTTTAACCCCGCAAATAGAGGAGATTTAAAAAATTTAAGAACCGTGCTTTTAAAAATTTTGAATATAAGTAGCCCAGTGGAGCGAAGTTTTTGGATTAAAAAATTAGCAGAAAAAACAAAAATTGACGAAAAAACATTAATTGAAGAATCGCAAAAATTAGCCATTCAAATTAAAAATAAAAATGTTTTAAATCAAAGCCAATTGCCAAAAGAAGAAAAAAAATTTAGTCGCTGGGAATTATTAAGCCAAGAATTTATTAAGGCTTTACTTGCGCATGGGATTTTAAGGGCAGATATTAAAGAAATTGAATATTTAGAGCCAAAAAACAAAAAAGTTTTAGATTTACTTGTTTCAGGTGAAAAGCAATCAGAAGATAAAGAAATTGATGAGTTGATTAATTTAATTTTAGTTGGCGCAAAAGAAAAAGAAGCTTATAATTTAGAAGAGCTTAAAAAACATTTGCTTGTAGAATTTTTAAAAGAACAAAGAAAAAAAGTTATTTCAGAAATTAAAGATGCTGAAATTAAAGGCGACGAAGAAAGAATAGTTAGTGGGTTAAAAGAACTTCATGACTTGCTAAATTTAGAATAAATTGATAAAATATATAATCTTTTAAAATTTCTAAAATGAAAAAAAGATTTAAAAAAAATCAGAATAAAAAAATAAACCGCAAAAAGCGAGTATTAAAACATAAAAATAAAAAAACAAAATTAGACAAGCCCAAATTAAGCCACAAAAAAAAGGCAAAGAAAACTAAAATTTTAAAAATAAAAAGAAGCAGAAGAGGGAGGCCGCCAAAATCACGTAGAGGCAGGCCGCCTAAAAATACTAAAACAAGAGGCAAAATTTCAGAAGGAAAAGAAATCAAAAAAACAGCTGAAATTAAGCCAAAAAAAGTTGACCCCAAAATTTTAAAAGAACTTTTAGAAAGAGCAGGGCCAAGGGGTTTTATTTCTGATAACGAAATACTTTACTTTTTTCCTGATATTGAAAATAACATTGAGGCACTAGAAGAAACTTATGACATTTTAGAAAAAGAAGGCATTAAAATTGTAGAAACCGAAGGATTTTTAGGTGAGGACAATATTCGAGATAAAGATAAAGATATAGAATTTGAAGAACTTATTAAATTAGAGGGAGAGATGCCTGATGCTGTGCAATTTTATTTAAGAGAAATTGGCAAAACTCCTCTTTTAACAAAAGAAGAAGAAAAAGAACTAGCAAAAAAAGCTTTGCAAGGAGATGAAATTGCGCGCCAAAAATTAATAAAAGCAAATTTAAGATTGGTTGTTTCTATTGCTAAAAAATATATTAATCGCAGTCCGAATTTAAGTTTACTTGATTTAATTCAAGAGGGGAATGTTGGACTTTCAAAAGCTGTTGAAAAATTTGATTACCGCAAAGGATTTAAATTTTCAACATATGCTACATGGTGGATTAAACAAGCAATAACAAGAGCTTTAGCCGATCAGTCAAGAGTTATTAGAATTCCAGTGCATATGATTGAAACAATGACAAAATATTCAAAAGTTAGAAGAGAATTGTTCCAGCAATTAGGTAGAGAGCCATTAGCAGAAGAAATTGCAAAAGAAATGAATGTTGATGTTGATAAAATAAGGCAAATTGAACGAATTTCTCAAGAAACTCTTTCAATTGAGTCGCCAGTTGGAGATGATGAAGATTCTATTTTGGCTGATTTTATCAAAGACGATAAAACTTCGACACCCGCTGAACAAGCTGCAAGAGCTTTATTAAAAGATATATTAAATGACATAATGAAAGAGCTTACAGAAAGAGAAAGACAAATTATTTCTATGAGATTTGGATTAGAAGATGGCGTAACTCATACTTTAGAAGAAGTTGGCCAGGTGCTTGGTGTTACTCGTGAAAGAATAAGACAAATTGAATATAAGACGCTTGAAAAAATTAAAAATCATCCTCGCGCAAAAGAGTTTGAGGGATTTGAAAAATTGGTTTAAAAACATCTCTTTACCAGTGGATTTTGGTGCCTTCA
>CAYMYP010000008.1:0-11818 GCA_964394705.1 uncultured Candidatus Saccharibacteria bacterium
AAATAAATAGAATAGGAAAAGCAATTTTAATACGCCTTTCTACTTTTAAAAATTCACAATCTAAAATTATTGCTTTTCATCAAAAAATGAGTGGCAGGCTTGTTTTAGTAAAAAATTTAAATATCCAAAATAAACACATTCATTTAAAAATTTTATTTAAAAATAATTTAAATCTTTTATTTGAAGACCAAAGAAGATTTGGGGTTGTGTGGTATGGTAAAGAAAACGAAATTTTTGAAGATAAATTTTTTAAAAATTTAGGCCCAGATGCTTTAAATATTGATTTTAAAACTTTTAAAAAAATTCTAGGTGGGAAAAAAGAAAAAATTAAATCATTTTTATTAAATCAAAAAAATTTAGCAGGAATTGGGAATATTTTGGCCGATGAAATTTTATGGTTTGCAAAAATTCATCCAGAAGCTCAGTTAAATAAATTATCCGAGCATAAAATTAAAAAATTATTTTTTGCAATAAAAAATATTTTAAAAAGAAGTATTAAATTTGGCGGTTCAACTTTGCGTAATTGGAGTCATCCTGATTTAAAAGAAGGTAAATTTTTAAGCAAAAATTTTGTTTATGACCGACAAGATAAAAGCTGCAAGCGTTGCGGAGCAAAAATTAAAAAAATTAAATTAAATGGTAGAGGAACTTATTTTTGCTTAAATTGTCAAAAGCTGTAAGCTACATAATTTCTCCTCCTCCCAGAAGTTCAAAAAAGTTATTTTTGTAAGGTAAATAAAATACTACTTAATTGGATAAAAGAAATAAATTTTTGCGATGTGATATTGACAATTTTAAAATATTTTATTATAATATATTTAGTATCTTGAAAAGAATATTACCTACATCTCGGCAGCGATTTGGCCGGATAAGTTCTTGTTAAATCGCTGCCGAGGTTGGTAGCCATCCAGGAAAACTGGGTAAAATTCTAAAAGGAGGATAGAGATGACAATAGTTGAGAGAGTGGATACAATTATAAAGAAGATCGAGGCGAAAAGAACGGCTTTGGAGCAAAGTCTAGCTGAGGCTTTGTTTTCGTTCCAAACGCTAGTCTTAAAGGCTAGCACATCACATGTGTCGATTGTGTTGTGGGTGGTAATTGGCGACACCAAACACGGCCTATTAATTAGGCCCAATGGTTTGGTGTCGCTCTCGGCGGTGGTCCCAAAAACTCATACGGGTTGGGCGTGGGGAAATTTTATCTCCACCAAAGAAGCCATTAAACTATGGCTATCAAGACCCGATGGAGTGTGTTTTTTGATCTTGACGTCTCCCGCCACCCAGGTAGAGGTGTTTGAAGGAGACTTACTACGTTAATTGCGTTGATTTTTCGTCTTGAATAACAGAAAACGCTTCACCTTGTTTCACCCGCCACTGCTTCGCATGACAGTGGCGGGATTTTTTTATCCAATTTTTTTAAAAAAAACTACATAATTTCTCCTCCCCCCAAAAGTTCGAAAAAGTTATTTTTGTAAGGTAAATAAAATACTGTTGATTGACCTGGGGCAATAAATTTTTGTGGTTCATCAAAAACAATCCGAAGATGTTTTGATCTTAAGTTTCCAATTAATTCTCCTTTAAAAAGTGGCTGTCTATATCTTACTCTTAAATAAATTGGCATTTTTATTTGATTTTTTTGCAAATATGGATTTAGTGCGGATTTATTTATAAAATTAAAATTTTTAACTTTAATTTCTTTTTTGTATAAAGATGGGCCATCTTTGTCAACTATTAAAATATTGTTTTTAATATTTTTATCTACAACATATAGGGGTTTGCCACCACATTGAGATGAGCTTACTCCAATATGTCTTTGGCCAATTGTATAAAAATAAACTCCTTTATGCGTTCCAATTTTTTCACCCCAAACTGTAACTACATCGCCTGGTTTTTCTTTAATAAAATTTTTTAAAAAATCATAAAGTTTTACCTTGCCCAAAAAACAAATTCCTTGAGAATCTTTTTTATTTGCAACTGGCAAATTATATTTTTGCGCAATTTTTCTTACTTCGGATTTTAAATAATTTCCTATAGGAAACAATGAATGTTTTAATTGATTTTGATTAAGATGCCATAAAAAATAAGTTTGATCTTTGTTTAAATCTTTTGCTTGAATTAGGCGATCTTCTGAATCAGTATTAATTTTTCTTACATAATGCCCAGTTGCAATAAAATCAGCTCCTAATTTTTTTGCTCTTTCTAAAAAAAGGCCAAATTTAATTTTAAAATTGCACATTACATCAGGATTTGGTGTAAGCCCGCGTTTATAAGTATTAATCATATATTTTACAACTTCTTTTTCGTATTCTTTTTCAAAATCCCAAACATAAAAAGGAATGTTTAATTTTCCCGCAACTCTGCTTGCGTCTTTTGAATCAATTTCCCAGGGGCAATTTACTAATGCTTGATTTGTCCATGAGCGAATAAAAATACCAACTACATTGTAGCCTTGTTTTTTTAAAAGCAATGCCGCCACCGAACTATCAACTCCTCCTGACATTCCAATAAAAACTAATGGTTTTTTGTGTTTTATCATTGCTAAAAAATTTTAAAATGTTAAAATATTAAAGTCAAAAAGTCGTTTTAAAAAAATTAATATGGCCAAGGCCCCAAAACCAAAAACAGACAACACAAAAGATAAAGATTTAGATAATTTATTAGAAGCCCTACAAGATAAATTTGGGGAAGGAGCAATAATGAAGCTGGGCCAGGTTAGTAAAATTCAGGTTCCAACTATTTCTACTGGTTCTTTTTCTTTGGATTTAGCATTGGGCGGTGGACTTCCAAAGGGAAGAATTGTTGAAATTTTCGGTCCAGAAGGATCTGGAAAAACAACTTTGGCTTTAACAGTTGTTGCTGAAGCCCAAAAACAAGGAGGAAAAGCTGCTTTTATTGACGCAGAACATGCCCTAGATCCTGAATATGCTAAAAAATTAGGCGTAAAAGTAGATGAGCTTTTGATTTCGCAGCCTGATAATGGCGAAGAAGCACTAAATATTTTAGAAGGACTTGTAAAATCGGGAATGATTTCAGTGATTGTTGTTGACTCAGTTGCAGCCTTGACTCCAAAAGCTGAAATTGAAGGAGAAATGGGAGCGCAATTTATTGGACTCCAAGCGCGGTTAATGTCGCAAGCCTTAAGAAAACTTACTGCAATTACTGCTAAAACTCAAACTTTAATTATTTTTATTAATCAAATTAGAATGCAGGTTGGTGTGTTTTTTGGAAATCCAGAAACAACCCCTGGCGGAAAAGCTTTAAAATTTTATGCTTCTGTGCGAATTGATGTAAGACGTACTGCTCAAATTAAAAAAGGAGAAGAAATTATTGGTAGTCGCATTAAAGCAAAAGTAGTTAAAAATAAAATTGCTCCACCATTTAAATCAGCTGAGTTTGATTTAATTCATGGAAAAGGACTTTCTTATGAATTAGATGTTTTAAATGCAGCGCTTCAGAATGGCGTAGTTACAAAAACAGGACAAACTTATTATTTTAAAGATGAAAAAGAAACAATTAAATTAGGGGTTGGACAAGAAGCAGTTAGGCAGAAATTGGTTGAAGAAAAAAGCTTGCTTCAAAAAATTAAAAATGAGGTTTTAAAAAAAATTAGAGAAAAAGAGTCAGAAGAATAACGAATTTACATTCTTTTTATTGCTTCTTCTAGTCCTTCTTGAGATGTGCTAATAATTAAATATTTATTAAAAAATATTCCGTAGACAAAAGTTGTGCCATTTTGTGATTTGATTAAGCGAATTGGCTCGCGGTTAAAAATTTGTCCAGATTTAAATGTATTTTCCCCAAAATCTACTGATTTTATGAAAAAGTTTTTAATTTCATCTTTGTTGCTTTCTATTTGTTTTAATTCATTTTGCAAAAGAATAGGCGGAACATTATTTTTTAATTGAAATATATATCCAGGATAAATTTCTGTTTTATTTTTATAAATAAAAATGGTAAAAATATTTTCAAAATTTTGATTCCAAAAATTACCAGGTAAAGATTTTATATTTAGCGCTTCTAAAAATTTTTCTGGAGATATAAATTCATCATTTTCATTTTTTAAAACTGCTTCAAAAAATTTTTGTCCCGATGTTGTATTTGATAAAGCATCAGTTATTAAAAATTTATAATATTTATAAAAATCAGGAGCAGATAAATTTGTTTTTATTTCAAAAAAATTATCAGGTTTTATTTTAAATAGTGAAGTATAAATAGGTTGTGATGGGGGTTGGGGAGGCGGAGTTATTTCGGCAGCTGGTGTTTGAGTTGGCTTTGCTTGTGTGGTAGTTGGAGCTAAAGGTGTTGGTTCTATATTTTGAGATACTTTTTGAGGGACGATTTTAGGCAAAACAAAATATCCAATACTAAAAAAAATTATAACTAAAAATAACCCTAAAAAAATTTTAATTGGAATATTGAATTTTTGAAAAAAGCTTTGAAAATTTTCTTTAGAAATATTTTCGTCAACAGCTTTTTTGTTTTCATTTTCTTTTATCTTAGGACTTTGTTGTTTTATTGCAAATGGATTTGATGATGCTTGACCGGTAAACTGATATTGATTTTTGACTGGTGTTTCAATTTCTTTTCGTGTGCCCCCAAAATTTAATGGCTTTCCCCATTTATAAATTCTTACAGGTGCCCCTCCTTCTTTTTTGAGTTCTTCAATATCAGAACTCATTGTTCTGATTGTTATATTTTTGAATCCAAAATTTTTGTTTTCCGATGTATTATATAGCGATTGATTATTCATAACTTAATTATTATTCAATTTTAAATTTTATTCAAATATTAAGTATTTATTTTCAAGCTTTTATATTTTTAGTTTTTTGTTAAAATTAATATATGAAATTTATTGCTGATTTGCATTTGCATTCTAAATATTCTCGAGCGGTTTCACAAAGAATGAATTTGGAAGAATTAGACAAATATGGGCAAATTAAGGGAATTTCAGTGTTAGCAACCGGAGATTTTACTCATCCTAAATGGTTTGCTGAGATTTCTCAAAAATTAGAACCAGCTGAGCCAGGATTTTTTAAATTAAAAAAAGAATATAAATCAAAAAATAAAAACAACAATACCCGCTTTGTTTTAAGCGTTGAAATATCAAGCATTTATTCTTTTGGGGGAAAAGTAAGAAAAATTCATAATGTAGTGCTTTTGCCTGATTTTGAATCAGCAAAAAAAATTAATAAGAAACTTTCTCTGATTGGAAATTTAGCTTCTGATGGGAGACCAATTTTGGGATTAAGTTCTAAAGATTTAGCAAAAATTGTTTTTGATATATCTCCGGATGCTTTGCTTATTCCTGCGCATATTTGGACTCCGTGGTTTAGCTTGTTTGGTTCAATGTCTGGATTTGATTCTTTAAAAGAATGCTTTGGAGAATATAGCAATTTTATTTTAGCTGTTGAAACTGGGCTTTCCTCAGATCCGCAAATGAATTGGAGAATTTTAGAATTAGATGATTATGCTATTGTTTCTAATTCTGATTCGCATAGCCCGGAGCGGATTGGCAGAGAAGCAACTGCCTTTGATTCAGAATTTTCTTTTTATGGAATCAAAAAGGCATTAGAAAATAGCATCCCTTTAAAAATAAAAAATAATTTTAAAAATCTTGAAAGCCCCAAAATTCTTTATACTATTGAATTTTTTCCTGAAGAAGGGAAATATCATTATGATGGCCACCGCTTATGCGGAATTTCAATGTCGCCAAACGAAACCAATATACATAAAGGGATTTGCCCTAAGTGTGGTAGGCCACTTACTATCGGGGTGATGAATAGAGTTGAACAATTAGCAGGAAGACCAGCTGATTTTTATGATAAAAGAAGACCGCCATATAAAAAACTGGTTACTTTAGATGAAATTATTGCCGATGCTTTAGGGGTTGGCAAAACAACAAAATCGGTTTTAGAAATTTATAAAAATTTAATTTTAAATTTAGGCAACGAGCTTCATATTTTATTAAAAGCTGAAATTAAAGATATTAAAAAAATTGCAGGAGAATTAGTTGGTATTGGAGTAGAAAGAGCAAGAGAAGGGAAACTTCATATTTATCCTGGCTACGACGGAGAATACGGCAAAATTTTTATTTTTAGCGAAGAGGAAAGAAAGCAAGCAATGCCAAAATCTACTTTATTTTGATTTTTTGTTCCTTTTTAAAAATGAAAGACATTTTTGAAGCGGCCAGGCATTTATAATGTCTTTTTTTTCTAACCAGCCGCGGCGAGCTTGTGCAATTCCATATTCTAAAATGGCAAAATGATTTGGGTTATGCGCATCAGAATCAATTGCAAACAAAATTCCCTTTTGAGTAGCTTTAAAAATCAACTCATCATTTAAATCTAATCTGTCCGGATAAGCATCAATTTCTAAAATAGTTCCATTTTTTTGAGCAACTTCAATAATTTTATCCCAATTAGCATTAATTGGTTTTCTTTTTTGAATAATTCTGCAGGTTGGGTGAAATAAAATATCAACATAAGGATTTGAAATTGCTTTAATAATACGGTTGGTTTGTTCTTTTTCATTTAAATCAAAATAAGAATGAATTGAAACTCCACATATATCAAGTTTTTTTAAAATTTCATTTGGTAAATCTAATGAGCCGTCGCGCAAAATATCGCACTCTGTTCCTTTTAAAATTTTAAAATCAATTCCTTGTTTTTTAAATTTTAAATTTAATTTATCGATTTCTTCCCATTGCTTTTTAATTCTTTTTTCATCAAGTCCGGCCGCCACTTTTAAACTTTTAGTGTGGTCAGTAATTGCAATATATTTTAAACCGGATTTTATAGCAGCTAAACTCATTTCTTCAACAGAAGCTGAACCATCAGACCAATTAGTTTGAACTTGTAAATCTCCATAAAGATCATCATATTTAACAAGGCGAGGCAATTTATTTTTTAAGGCCAGTTCAATTTCACCTTTATTTTCGCGCATTTCCGGAGGAATATATTGCATTCCTAAAATTTTATAAATTTCTTCTTCGTTTTCGCCAGCAATAAATTTTTCTTTCCCGGCTTTTTTAAAAAATAGACCATATTCATTAAGTTTATATCCTTTTTTTAGGGCAATTTGGCGCAAAGCTACATTATGCTCTTTAGATCCTGTAAAATAATTTAACGCTGCGCCGTATGATTTTTGAGGAACCACCCTTAAATCAACATCTAAGCCATTTTTAAGCTTTACTGCTGATTTGGTTTCACCATGTGAATATATAAAATCCACTTCTGGCATTGAAACAAAAAAATCCATAATATTTTTTATACTTTTTTCTTTATTTTTGTTTTCAAAAACAGTAATTAAAATATCTAAATCACCAATTGTTTCTTTGCGTCTTCGCGTAGATCCAGCAACAATTACTTTTGAAACTCCATTTAATTTTTTAAGTCGTTCTTCAATAGTTCCAATTAAGGGCATTGTAAATCCCAAAATAAATCTGCCGCTAGATTTTTTAGCAAATTCAATTGCAGCCAAAAGTTTAGCTTGGCTTTTTCCCCCAAAACCCTCAAGCTTTGCAACTTTGTTTTCTTTAATTGCTTTTTCTAAATCAGCTAAATTTTTAATTTTTAACTTTTGATAGAGTTTTTTAATTGATTTTGGCCCAAGACCTTCTACGCGCGATAACTCTTCTAAATTTACTGGAATTTCTTTTTTTAGTTTTTCATAATAAGCAATTTTTCCAGTTTTTATAAATTCTTCTATTTTTTCAGCAATTGATGCGCCAACACCAGGAATTTCTTCAAGAGCTTTTACCCCACCACTTTTATAAATTTCTAAAACATTTTTTTCTAATGATTCTATGCCTAATGCTGCCTTTTCATAGGCGCGAGGTTTGAATTCTATATCTTGCATATCAAGTAAAATGCTTATTTCTTTTAAAATTTTTGCAATTTCTTCATTAGTTACTGCCTTCATTGATATTAAATATAAACTTTTCTTCGTTTGTATCAACTAAAATTTTATTTCCTGATTTAATGTTTTTTTCTAAAATTTCTTTAGCTAATGCGGATTTTATTTTTTCTTCAATCACTCTTTTAAGCGGTCGCGCGCCAAATTTTGGGTCATAACCAAGTTTTGCTAAAAGTTTTAGAGCTTCATCACTAAAATCAATTTCTATTCCTTTTTCTAATAAATTTTCTTGAAGTTTTTTAAGATTAATTTTTGCAATCTCAATTACATTTTCTAAAGAAAGTTCATTAAAAACAATAATTTTTGAAAAGCGGTTTAGAAGTTCGGGCCTCAAAACATCAATTAGTTTTTCTTTTAAATAAAGCTCTACACTAGAAGCGCTTTTGCCTTCTCTTAGGGCTTCTAAAATAATATCAGCATGAGCATTGGAGGTTGCAATGATAATTGTGTTTGAAAAATCAATAACCCTGCCTAAATTATCAGTAAGTCTGCCGTCATCTAAAACCTGCAAAAACAGATTTAAAATATCTGGGTGCGCTTTTTCAAATTCGTCTAATAAAATTAAACTATAAGGATTATGCAAAACCAATTCAGTAAAATTGCCAGATATTTTTCCGTCTGGCGAGCCAATAAATTGGTAAATGCTTTCTTTTGTTTGATATTCTGACATATCAAAGCGAATCATATTTTTTTCTGAGCCAAACTGGATTTCGGCAATAATTTTAGCGAGCTCAGTTTTACCAACTCCTGTTGGTCCTACAAACAAAAAACTTGCAATTGGTCCTTTTTGTTCTGAAAGCCCGGCGCGATATCTGCGAATAGAATCAGCTACAGCCAAAACCGCTTCATTTTGGTTAATTAATTTTTGATGGATAAGTTTTTCTAAATTCAAAAGCTTTTCTTTTTCTTCTGTTTCCGCCTCATGAACTGGAATTTTTGATTTTTCTTCAATAATTTTAATAATGTCATTTTTAGTTAAAACTTTTTGACGGCGCAAATGCGCTTCAGTAATTGCTGTTTTTAAAACTTCTTCTGCTGAAGAAGGTAAATATTTATTAGCAAGATATTTTTTAGCTAAATATACTGATGATTTTATGGCGTCAAAAGTTATAAAAATTTTATAATTTTTTTCAAAAATTAAACTTTCATAAATTAAAATTTTTTCCGCTTCTTCCTTGCTAATTTCAGAAACATTAATAATCTCAAAAATATTTACAAAGTCACTTCGTGTTTCAATAAATTGTTTAAATTCTTTAGGATAAGTTGTGCCAATTATCGGGAAAAGATTGTTTTGTATGATGGGCAAAAGGGCGTCAGCCGCTGATAAATATGCTTCTCCGGAGGTTTTGACTAAATTATGAATTTCCGGAATTACCAAAATAATATTTCCAGCAAACATTATTTCTTCAACAATATTTTGAAGTCTTTTTTGAATACTAAATTCATCTGCTCCAGCAACAATTAAACTTAAATTAAGTTGCACTAATCTTTTATCAAATAATTCTTTTGGCACTTGATCATTTACTATTTGCCATGCTAGATGGTTAATAATTGTCTCTTTGCCAATTCCAACATCGCCAATAAGCAAGGCATTTGGATTTTGTGGCCGAGAAAGAGTTTTTATTAAAAGATCATATTCATTTTGGTGCCCAATCATAAAACCAATTTGATTTGCTCTTGCTAAATCAGTTAAATCAATTGAAAATTGATCTAAAATTGGCGTGCCAACACTTGTCCAGGAGCGGTTAATTACTCTATGTTTAATTTCTACTCTGTGGCCTCTAATCATTTGCGATAATTTTTCTGGGATTAAACTTAAAAATCCGCGTTTAAAACTTTTTTTTGCGGTTTCAAACAAAATTGCTTGTTCAATATCTTTTGGTTTAATATTGAAAATTGCTAATAATTTTTTAAAAATTTCATTTTCTAAATAAAATAATCCAACAAATAATGATTCTTTTGTTATAAATCTTTGGTTATGATTTACGCTATATAAAAATGCTACTGTGGTTAAATTTTCTATAAGCAAAAATGTTTCTTCTTTGGTTGATTTTGTTTCTTCTCTTTCGCTTAAATCTATTAGTTTGTTTTTGAATTCTTCAATATTAATATTTAATCTTTTAAGCGAATTTTTAATTTCATCATTTTCAATTAGATTATTAAATAATTCTATTAAAAAATTCTTATGCAAAATTATTGTTTTATCATAACTTTTTTCTATTAATTTATAACTTTCATTATCTAAATATAGAGCAGTATTAATTTTTTTTTGGTTTATAATTTTGTTTATGTTTTTTTGCCCATCTTTAAGATGTATTAATTTATCTATCCAGTATAATGCAAATAAAATTCCAAGATAGCGCAATTTTGGGATTTCAAAAATAATTATAAAAATAGTTCCTAAAAATAAAATAAAATTAAATATATAAGTAATATTCCTTATAAAAAATCTTCCAGCGATGCTCATTTTGAGTCGGGGTTCTTCAAAAATTAATTTTTCAATTATTTTTTCATCCATTTTAATTTTTTATTAATGTAACTAAAATTAAAAATATAGGAATAAGCCACCAAGCCAAGATAATCATTCCAAAAATAATTGTTATAATTAAATAAATAATTAAGCCAATTGAAGCTCTAAAAAATCTTAAAATTATTCCAACAAATCTGCCAATTATTGTGTAATCTTTATAAAGCGGCACAAAAAAATGTTTTAAATTTATAATTACCGCAAAAGTTTTGTCTAATTCTTTTATTATTTTTACCCAGTGTTTTAGAAAAAATTTAAATCCATTTCTATACCAATGGTCTAAAAAATTAAAAATATTTAAAAAAAATGAATAAATTAAATAAACCGGCGCAAAATTCATAATTTAATTATAATTTAAAAATGTAAAAAAACAATTTTTAGTTATAGTGCTACCATGGTGCGGCAATAATAAATAGTAAAATATTGATGTTTTTGTTTTTTAAATTATATTATTGCGTTATTATAGATGGAGGCGTATGCGGTATGATAGCAAAATTATAATTTTGTTTTATAAAATCAAAATAAAAATATTCTAATATTCTATAGAATGTTAGAATGTTTATTTGTGTTTATAAGTTTAAGATTTTAGTTTTTAATTTTGACAAATTGTTAATGTTTTGTGTGATGGGGAGGGTTAAGTTTTTTAAATGTTTTTTATGTGATTTGTTGATAAATTTTACACGTATTATTTTTCTCCAGTAAGAATAAAATAATAATTTACTGCTGAAAGATTGCAATTGTCTTGGAACCAATCGTTATAATGCGCATAACCAACTCCTCCAATGTTTTGATTACTGCAGACACCAGCTAAATTTCCCCAAGCATTATTAAAATTTATAACCCAAAGATAGTAATTGTTTTCTTGTAGCAATGGTTTTTGTGGAAAATCAAAAGATATTTCCTTGGGTGAATAATCCAAATAAGCATTTGCAATAAGCGAAGAAGTTGCCAAAAGATTTTCTGGCTTAATATCTTCAAGATATTGTCCTTGATATAAAGAAGCCATAATTCCGCCATTCCATCTATTGTAGTCTTGATAATACACTGATGCTAACTTTATTTTTATTCCCGAAGCATTACCGTTTTTTTGAGCTTTAAATATTTGAGCAATCGCGTTTGCATTGGGGTTAAGCGATGTATTTTCAATATTTGTTTGTGATGCTAAAATTACAAAACTATTATCTACGCTCCATTTAATTTTGTTAATTTCTGAATAATTTCCAAATCCATCAACTGCTCTAATTCCTAAAACATAAGAAAGATTAGGATCAATGGTTAAACTAAATTCAGGCTTAAAAGGATTTGGTGTTTTTTGCCATAAATTAGGATTAAATTCTTCAGAAGAAGTAGAGTAATTAAATTCATAATTTATATTTC
>CAYMYP010000009.1:0-255 GCA_964394705.1 uncultured Candidatus Saccharibacteria bacterium
CACCCCCCAAAAATAGGGGTAAATGTTTAGCGCTAAACATTGTGTTTACCCACCCCCTAAAATTGACAAAAATGTTTCGCGCTAAACATTTTAACACAATTCTGCATTCGGCAATAGAATTCGGCAATTCGGCAATGAATTCGGCAAAAAAATCTATTGCCGAATTCATAAAAAATGTTTAGCGCTAAACATTAGACTTACCCACCCCCCAAAAATAGGGGTAAATGTTTAGCGCTAAACATTGTGTTTACCCAC
>CAYMYP010000009.1:308-11654 GCA_964394705.1 uncultured Candidatus Saccharibacteria bacterium
ATATTTTTTATTCTGATTTTTAGTTAAATTTTATATTAAAACACAATAAAATTATAAATTTGTCAATATATTAAGAAATAAATTTAGAAATTTGTCAATATATAAAAATTACTAAAATCTAAAAACGCCTTTTTATATTTAAATTTAAATTTTTGCTTTATGTCAAGATATAGACATAAAATTTTTTTTAAATTAAAATTTAAATATGTCTCCAAAGAAAAAAACAAAAAATCAACAAGGCGAAAAAATAATTGTTAAATTGCCTACTGAATTATTAGAGTTTAAAAATAAATTAGAACAAGAGCGAAAAGATTTATTAAAACAAATTAAGAAATTAAATGAGCCAGTTGAATTTGGCAATGATGTTGATGATGTTGACGAAGAAGCAGCAGAAACTGAAGTTTTTGCAAACAAAATATCAGAAAGCGAAATAATGCGCCTTCGTTTAAATGAAATTGATTATTTGATAAATAAAATTAATAAAGGAGAATATGGCGTTTGTGATAATTGCGGCAAAAAAATTGATCCTAAAGAATTAAAACAAAAACCAGAACTTATTTTTTGCTCTGTTTGTAAAACAAAGAAAAATAAAAAAAATAAATAAAAATGAATAATGTTGTCTCTCGGCTTTATTCGGCTGAGCTTGACGGAATTAATGCAAAAATAATTGAAGTAGAAACTGATTTAAATGTTGGATTACATGCATTTAATATCGTAGGTTTAGCTGATAAGGCTTTAAATGAGGCAAAAGAAAGAGTAAATTCAGCTTTAAAAAATTTAGGGGTAAAACCGCCAAATAGAGAAAATAGGAGAATAACTGTTAATTTAGCACCAGCTGATATTAAAAAAACAGGTTCTCATTATGATTTGGCAATTGCATTAGGATATTTATTAGCAACAAAACAAATTTCTAATTTTATAGTTGATGATAAAATTTTTATAGGCGAACTTTCTTTAGATGGCAGATTAAGGCCAATTAATGGCGCGTTAAATATTGCTGAGGCAGCAAAATTAAATGGATTTAAATATTTATTTTTACCAAAAGAAAATGCAAATGAAGCAGCAGCAATTAAAGATTTAAAAGTAATTCCTTTATTATCATTAAAAGACGCAGTTGATTTTTTGGAAAATAAAAAAAATATTGAAACTCATAAATTTGAAAAGAGTTTTCAAAATATTATTGATGATTTAGATTTTTCTGATATTCGGGGCCAGGATCATGCTAAAAGAGCTTTGGCTATTGCTGCAAGTGGAGGACATAATTTATTAATGATAGGCCCGCCAGGAGTTGGGAAAAGTATGCTCGCTCAAGCCATGATTGGGATTTTGCCCGACTTAGATTTTGAAGAAGCTATTGAAATTACTAAAATTTGGAGCTCTGCTGGATTTAATTTAGGAGGATTAATCAATCAAAGACCATTTAGATCTCCACATCATACTTCTTCTTTAGTTTCAATTATTGGCGGCGGAGCAATTCCAAAACCTGGTGAAATAAGTTTAGCTCATCGCGGAATTTTATTTTTAGATGAACTGCCAGAATTCCCACGAAATATTTTAGAAGCATTAAGACAACCTATGGAATCAGGAGTTGTGCATATTTCTCGCGCAAAGGGAAGCCTCGCATTTCCAGCAAGGTTTTCTTTAATTGCGGCAATGAATCCTTGTCCATGCGGATTTTTTGGCGATCCAGAAAAAGAATGTCGCTGTACAGCTTATGAAGTTTTGCGTTATGAGAAAAAAATTTCAGGACCATTATTAGATAGAATTGATTTACAAATTAAAATAAACAGAGTTCCAATCAAAGAATTAAAAACTCAATCCACTCAGGAAAAATTAAGCGAAAAAATTAAAAAGCAGGTAGAAACCGCAAGGGAAATTCAAAAACATCGTTTTAAAGAAATTAAATCTTCTAAAAAAATTTTAACAAATTCTCAAATTAGCAGCAGGCAAATTGAACAATTTATAAATTTAAATAGCGAAGCTGAAAAATTTTTAAAAACAATAGAAAATAAAGGCCTTTCTCCTAGAAGTTATTATCGTTTACTTAAAGTTTCACGCACAATTGCTGATTTAGAAAACTCAAATTATGTTAAAGCAGAGCATTTAGCTGAAGCATTTAGTTATAGATTAAAAGAAGAAATTTAAATAAATTAATTTTTTACAAAATTTACAATTTTTTCAAAAACAGCTGGATTATTTTCCGCTAAATCAGCTAAAATTTTTCTATCTAATTCAATTTTTTTTGATTTTAATAAATTAATTAATTGGCTATATTTTATGTCTAAATTCCTTGATGCCGCATTAATTTTGACATTCCATAGTCTTCTTGCATTTCTTTTTTTCTCTTTTTTTCCTCTAAATGAATGAGATAATTTATGCAAAATTGCTTCTTTTGCTTGACTTTTCTTTGATTTTCTACCCCATTTAAAACCTTTAGTAAGTTTTAAAAGTTTTTCCCTTTTTTTGTGTTTTATTTTACCTCTTTTTACTCTTGTCATTTTTTAATTAATTTTTAACTATTTTTATAATTTAAAATATTTTTTACCGGAAAGTCAAATGGAAAATATTTCTTTTTGGTTAAAATATTTTTTTTAGATTTTTTTGTGCGAAAATGACACACCGCCATTTTGCGCCTTAAAATTTTGTTATTTGGTGTTATTTTTAATCTTGAAACTACACTTTTTTTCATTTTTGTATTCTCTTTTTGCTTTGTCATTTTATTTAACTTTTTCAATTTGAAGATTTATCCCCGTTCCTACACTTTTTGGACTCGATAAAATTTTATATTTTAATGTAATCATATTTAAAAAATTATTTAATTTGCTGTCAACCCATTCTTTGTTAAGTTTTTCTCTGCCTTTTAAACGCATTTGGATTTCTATAATATAACCATCATTTAAAAATTTTTCGAGTTGTTTTAATTTTATTAATAAATCATTTTGACTTGCTCGGGGGCTAATTTGTATTCTTTTTATGGTTGATGATTTGCTTTTTCGCAAAAATATTTCTTTTTTTGCTTTTTTTTCTTGTTCATATCTCCACTTATCATAATTCATTAGTCGTACAACTGGTGGATTTGCGTTGGGAGCAATTTCAATCAAATCTAATTTTTTTTCGGGGTCAATAAGATTTAGGGCGTCTTTTAGTTTCATTACCCCCAAGTTTTCACCAGTTGAACTAATCACCCTTACTTCTTCTGCGGTTATTTCATAATTTATCCGCGGCTTCAAATTTTTATTTAAAAATATTAATGACTAAATTTGCTTAAAATATTTAAGCTTTAATATAATAATTTATTTTGTGGTTTTTGTCAAAGATTTTTATTTTAATTTTCTGGGAAAGAGCCGAGTTTAGCTTCTAAATTTATTTCTTTTTTATTTCTTAATATTTTAAGATTAATTTTATCGCCAACTGAATATTTTGAGATTATTTGAGACAAAGTATTGTCTTTAGTTATTTTTTCACCGTTTATTTCTAAAATAATATCTTTTGGTTGAATTCCTGCTAAATCTGCTGGTGAATCAGCAATTACTGCTGGGTTTTGGCCATCCGATTCGACCATTGCCCCATAATTTACACTTAATTTTTTTTCTTTAGCAAGTTCATCGTCAATAATTATATATCTTACTCCTAAAAATGGTTTTTCAATTTTGCCTTTTGTTTGATAAGTTTCTATATCTTTTTTAGCAAAATTAATTGGAATAGCAAAACCAATATTTTCTGCGCCTCGAGCCATTGCTGTGTTTATGCCAATTACTTCTCCTTTTAAATTAACTAATGGCCCACCAGAATTTCCTGGATTAATTGCAGCATCGGTTTGAATAACATTGCTTATTTTTTCTTTAAAATTTTCATTATCCCCGGCAATAATTGTTCTTGCGAGCCCTGAGATTACTCCGACTGAAACGGTATTTCTAAATTCCCCTAAGGCGTTGCCAATAGTAATGGCAGTTTGACCAAGCTTTAAAGAGTCAGAGTCTCCAAGGGTTGCTGTTGGCAAATTATTTGCATTAATTTTTATTAAAGCTATAT
Organism: uncultured Candidatus Saccharibacteria bacterium; assembly: GCA_964394705.1. Classification (GTDB taxonomy): domain Bacteria; phylum Patescibacteriota; class Minisyncoccia; order UBA6257; family 2-01-FULL-56-20; genus CAYMYP01. Next base: position 4,341 of record CAYMYP010000009.1, read on the forward strand.
CAAGGGATGGATCGCGAGTCAAAACTTTTGCTTCATATTTTTTACCATCATTGGTAAACACAGTATAAGATGCCTTAGTATCCAATACTACATGTTTATTTGTTAAAATTAATCCATCTTTTGAGATAATAAAACCTGACCCATAACCAACTTCTTTTAATTCTTCTCCTTTTTGACAAGGAGCATAAAAATTAAAAAAATTATCACCAAAAAAACTTTGAATATCTGGTGGTAAATTTGAAAAAGGATTATAAGGACACTCTTCAATTATAGGAACATTTTTAGAAATTGTAATTGAAACAACGGTTGGCGAAACTTTGGCAACTGCTTCGACTACTGCATTTTCATAATCAGCAACTGGTTTATATAATTGAGTTTGGTTAGTATTTTGATTATTTTGGGTCTGATTAGGATTAAAAATATTTTGCCATAAATCATTAAATAAATTTGCTTTTGCTACAAAAATATTTAATCCCAGCGCTATAATTATTGCTATAACTATTAAAGTATTTTTTAAAAATTTATAATTTTTAAGCATAATAAATTAGCTCATTTTAAATGACCTTTTTATTTTATAATTTTAAAAATCGAAATTACTTTGTCAATATCTTTTTTTTGAATAAATTTTCCCAAACTTATTCTTAAACTGTTTTTTGCTCTTTCTTTATTAAATCCGCAAGCTAAAAGCACATGCGATGGCTCTGGCGCTTTGGCTTTACATGCTGAACCAGTTGATACAGCAATTCCAGCTAAATCTAATTGCGTAATTAAATCATCAATGGGTTTGTTTGGGAAATAAATATTTAAAATATTTGGCAGGGTGTTTTTAAAATTTGGATGTTGGTTTAGTTTTGTATTTTTAAAAATTTTTTTAATTTCTTGCCATAAATAATTTCTTAATAATTCAATGCGTTTATATTCTTTTTGTCTTAATTTTTGCGCAAGCTCAGTTGCTTTACCAAATCCATAAATTGCTAAAGTATTTTCAGTGCTTGAACGCAATCCGAATTCTTGTCCGCCTCCTAATATTTGCGGTGAAATTAAATTTTGGACTTCTTTTTTAATATATAAACACGCTGCTCCTTTTGGGCCATAAATTTTGTGTGAAGATAAAGTCATTAAATCAACTCCTAGATTTTGGATATTGCAATCTAAAAATTGAAAAGCTTGGCTAGCGTCAATGTGAAACAATGGATAAACGCTTTTGTGTTTATTTTTAAATTCTTCAATTTTTTTTGCGATTTTTTTAATTGGTTGAATCGTTCCAATTTCATTGTTGGCATAAATTATTGAAACTATAATTGTATTTAAAAAAAGATCTTGATTTAATTGATTTAAATCAATTTGACCGTATTTGTTAACATTTAAAAAAATAATTTTTGCGCCAAAATTTTTTAAATGAAAAGCAGTTTCTAAAATTGATTCATGTTCTATTTTGGAAATGATTATTTTTGGGGGGATGGTTTTGTTTTTTATAATCCAATTATCAAATGCGCCGCGCAAAGCTAAATTATTTGCTTCAGTTGCAGATGATGTAAAAATAATTTCATTAAATTCAGCTCCAATTGCTTTTGCTATTTTCTCTCGCGCTTCATCAATTAAAGCTAATGCTTTTTGCCCAAAATAATGCAGAGACGCGGCATTGCCAAAAACTTCTTTTTCTAATAAATGAAGTTCTTTTAAAATTTTTGGATCAACCGGAGTTGAGGCCGCATAATCTAAATATATTTTCATTTTAAAAATTTTAGATAATTTTAAAAATTAATTCAAATATTTACTTATTTTGCGATTTAAAACTTAAAATGTGACGCGCAAAATATTCTATTATTCTATAGAATATTAGAATGTTTTTGTTTTGGTTTTTCCGTATAGTTTTCAATTTAGTATCATTGCAAGGCCTTTGGTCTTGTAATGACAAAAAATTGAATTTGTATTGCGATTGTAAAAATATTAAAACAACTTAATTCTTAATCGTAATTCATAAACCATTTATAATTTTGCGCTTTGGGGTAGGGTTAGTTCTAATAAAAAATTTTGTAAAATTTATAATTTTATGTTATGTTTATAATAAGCCTTTTGGTGGTTTTTTAATTTGTTTATATTTGTTTATAAATTTTGAATATGAGTGATAAAAAAGATAAAAATGAGTGATAAAAAAGATAAAAAACAAGAAAAAAATCAAAATAGTTCTTATACGGCTAAAGATATTTATGTTTTAGAAGGACTTGAGCCCGTAAGAAAAAGGCCAGGAATGTATATTGGCGGAACTGGCGCTGATGGCTTGCATCATTTAATTTGGGAAGTTGTTGATAACTCAATTGATGAAGCAATGGCAGGATATGCTAAAAATATTACTGTTGAAATTTTACCGGAAAATACTATTGCTGTAACCGATGATGGGAGGGGTATCCCAGTTGAAATTCACCCTCAAACTAAAAAATCAGCCTTAGAAACTGTTATGACAACTCTTCATGCTGGTGGAAAATTTGGCGGAGAATCATATAAAGTTGCTGGCGGTCTTCATGGCGTAGGGGTTTCAGTTGTAAATGCTTTATCTAAAAAATTAAGAGTTGAAGTTTGTAGAGATGGTAAATTGTGGTTTCAAGAATATGAGCGTGGTAAAGCAAAAGATAAGGTTAAAAGCATTGGCAAATGCGATAAAACTGGTACAAAAGTTATTTTTACTCCTGATGAAGAAATATTTTCCAATATTGAATTTAATGAGAAAAAAATAATTGAACATTTGCGCCAGCAATCTTATTTAACTAAAGGTGTAAGAGTAAATATTATAGATAAACGCAAAGACATACCAAAATTTTATGGTTTTTATTTTGAAGGAGGAATTTTATCTTTTATAAAATATTTATCTAAAGATGAAAAGCCTATTCAAGAAAATATTTTTTATGTACACAAGGAATATGATTTATCTCAAAATCAAAATAACAGACATAACGGCAAAATAGAAGTTGAGGCTTCTTTTATATATATTGATGACACTGAGACGCGCGAACTTTCTTTTGCTAATAATATTTACACTCCTGATGGTGGAATGCATTTAACTGGTTTTAGATCTGCTTTAACCCGCGTTTTAAATAACTATATGCGTCAAGAGGGATATTTAAAAGAAAAAGATGAAAATTTAACAAGTGATGATACTAGAGAAGGATTAGTTGCTGTTGTTTCAATTAAATTAAGAGAACCGCAATTTGAAGGACAAACTAAAGCAAGATTGGGCAATCCCGAAGCCAGAACTGCAACCGAGGCCGTTATTGGAGAAGCTTTAAAAGAATTTTTAGAAAAAAATCCGCAAGATGCCAAAAAAATTGTAGAAAAAGTAATGCTTGCCGCAAAAGCGAGATTAGCTGCAAAAGCCGCAAAAGAAAGTATTTTAAGAAAAGGAGCATTAGAAGGCTTAACTTTGCCAGGGAAATTAGCTGATTGTTCTTCTAGAAAAGCAGAAGAATCAGAACTTTTTATAGTAGAAGGCGATTCAGCAGGTGGGAGCGCAAAACAAGGAAGAGACAGACGTTTTCAAGCAATTTTGCCTCTTAAAGGAAAAATTTTAAACGTAGAAAAATCAAGATTGGATAAAATGCTTGCAAATAACGAAATAAAATCATTGGTTATTGCTTTGGGAACAGCAATTTCAGAAAGCTTTGATTTATCAAAAATAAGATACCACAAAATTATAATTACAACAGATGCTGATGTTGATGGATCGCATATTCGCACTTTGCTTTTAACTTTATTTTACCGTTATTTTAGGCCAATTATTGAAGCTGGTTATTTATATATTGCTCAACCTCCTTTATATAAAATTCAATCAGGAAAAGAAATATTTTATGCTTATTCTGATAACCAAAAGGATAAAATTGTAAAAAATTTAACTGCTGCTGGCAAAAAATTTGATATTCAAAGATATAAAGGTTTGGGAGAAATGAACCCAACTCAACTTTGGGAAACAACAATGGATCCGGCAAGAAGAGTTTTAAAGCAAGTTACAATAGAAGATGCTGTTGAAGCTGACAAATTATTTAATATTTTAATGGGTAGCGATGTAGAACCAAGGAAACAGCTTATTCAAGCTAAAAGCCGTGAAGTTAAAAATTTAGATATCTAAAATGGGCAATCTTTTTGTGGTTGCTACACCAATTGGAAATTTAAAAGATATTACCCTAAGAGCACTAGAGACACTAAAAAGCGTAGATTTTATTTTGGCAGAAGACACAAGAATAACATTTAAATTATTAAGCTATTACAATATTAAAAAACCAATTTTATCTTATCATAAATTTTCAAAAGAAAAAACTTATGAAAAAATTTATAAATTATTAGCTGAAGACAAAAATTTAGCTTTAGTGCCGGATGCAGGCACTCCTTCAATTTCTGATCCTGGCAGCAAACTTATTCAATTTTTAATAAATAAAAATCCGCAAATTAAAATTATTCCTATTCCCGGGCCAAGCGCTTTAACCGCGGCTTTATCAATTTCTGGCGCAACTGATAATCAATTTACATTTTTAGGATACCCGCCGCACCAAAAAGGAAGAAGTAAATTTTTTGAAAAATTAAAAGTTATAGAAATTTGGCCAATTGTTTTATACGAATCTCCACATAGACTTTTAAAAACATTAAAAGATTTAAAAGAAGTAGTTGGAGATGATTTAAAAATAATTGTATGTCGCGAGCTTACAAAAATTTATGAAGAAGTTTGGAGAGGAGAAATTAAAAGCGCGCTAAATTATTTTAATCAAAATAAAATTAAAGGAGAATTTGTCTTAATTCTTCAAAAATAATGTCAAATCTTAAAGAAAAAATTAAAAATTTTCCAGAAAAGCCAGGAGTTTATTTAATGCAAAACAAAAATAAAGAAATAATTTATGTTGGCAAAGCCGCAAATCTTAAAAAAAGAGTAAGCTCTTATTTTTTAAAAGCGCACGATGAACGCATTGAAAAATTAATTTCTGAAATTTTTGATATTGACTATATTATTACAGCAAATGTTTTAGAGGCGTTAATTTTAGAATCTAATTTAATTAAAAAATATAATCCTAAATACAATATTAAGGAAAAAGATGATAAAAGTTTTTTGTATGTTTTAGTTACTCAAGAAAAATATCCGCGCGTTCTTTTAGTTCGCGGCAAAGATATAAAAAACACAAAAGGCAAAATTTTTGGGCCATTTGTTTCTGCATCTTCTATTAGGCAGGCCTTAAAAATTATTAGAAAAATTTTTCCATATAATATTCATCCCGAAGAAAAAATTCCTCAAAAAAAGCCATGTTTTGATTATCAAATTGGTCTTTGCCCTGGAACTTGTATTAAAGCAATCAGCCCAAAAGATTATAGCAAAACAATAAAAAATATTTTTTTAATTTTTAAAGGAAAAACCGCTAAGCTTCTTAAAAATTTAAAAAAAGAAATGGATAATGCTGCTTTAAAATTAGATTTTGAAAAAGCAGCAAAGATAAGAAATCAAATTTTTGCCCTGGAACACATTAAAGACACAAGTTTGATTGACAAAGAAAATATTTATATTGCTAAACAAAAATCTTATCGCATTGAAGGTTATGATATTTCAAATATTTCAGGCGACTGGGCAGTTGGATCAATGGTGGTTTTTGACAATAACTTACCTCAAAAATCAGAATATAAAAGATTTAAAATTAAAACTATTAAAAAAATTGATGATTTGGCAATGCTAAAAGAAGTTTTAGAAAGAAGGTTTAAGCACAAAGAATGGATTTATCCTAATTTAATTTTAATTGACGGAGGAAAAAATCATGTTAATTTTGCTAAAAATATTATAAAAAAATTCAATTTAAACATTCCAGTAATTGGCATTGCAAAGGGACCAAAAAGAAAAAAGAATGAATTTTGTGGAGACATAAAAGAATTTAAAAATAAGGATTTATTAATTAATGTTCGCGATGAAGCGCATCGTTTTGCCATAAAATATCATAGGTTTTTAAGAAAAAAATATTTATAATTAAAATATGAAAAAATTTTTAATTAGCGTATTTATTTTAATTTTAGCTGGGATATTTTTTTATTTTAACCCGAGCATTTTTAATGCTGATTTTTGGAATAAATACAAAAATTTAGATATTGGTGGCTTTAATAAAATAGAAAACCTAAAAAATGAAGTTTTTTTGCCTGATCCATTAATTTCTAAAATTGAAACTAAAAATTCCTATTTAACACAAGAAGGTATTTTAAAAGAAACAAATTTTTATCGTCTTCAAAATGGTTTAAAATTGCTTGTAGCTGATGAAGAATTAAATAAAATTGCAACGCTTCGAATGAAAGATATGTTTGAAAAACAATATTTTACTCATTTTTCTAAAGAAGGAATTGGTGCGCCGGAAATTGCAAAAAACATTGGCTATGAATATATTGCAATTGGAGAAAATATTGCCTTGGGAAATTTTGCTAATGACAAAGAATTGGTTTTAGCATGGATGAATAGTCCTTCTCATCGCGAAAATATTTTAAATAAAAATTATAGTAGAATTGGCATATCCGTTGGAAGAAATTATTTTTATGATGAACAAACACAAAAAAAGATAGAAACGTGGATTGCTGTTCAAGTTTTTGCAAGGCCATCAAGCGATTGCCCCCCGCCTGATAAAGTTTTAGAAAAAAATATAAATAATTTAAAAGCTGAAATAGAAATGCTTAAAATAGAGGCAGATAATATAAAAACATATTTAGAACAAAACAAGCCGTCTTTTAATCGTGAGGAAATTATGGCCTACAATGAAAAAGTTAATTATTATAATAATTTAGCAAAACAAATTAATCAAAAAATTGCAGATCTTAAAGATTTAATTTTAAAATATAATGCGCAAGTAAAAATTTTTAACGAATGCGCCAACAACTAATTTTTTCTATAAATAAAATTATTTATAAATCGTCTTTGTTGTAAAAAATATATGATTCAGTGATAATATTTTGAGGTTGAGGTTCTTTGTTATTTTTTTGAGGTGATGGAGATAATAATTCTTCAATATATGGTATTATTTTTTTGGGCAATTCTTCAGGATAACAAAAAAAGGATTTTTGATAACTTAATTTAATTCCTTCGTTTGGCCGTAGAGGGTCATCTTCAATATTTAAAAGATACAAAAAGGGATCTGATTCTACATTTGCATGCTTTAACTGCCAAAGTAATTCTTTGGCTTTGTTTTTATCAACAAAAGAATTCAAGCCAAATTTTTTAACATAAGCCAAAATAATTTCTTTTTCTGAAAGATTTTGGCTAACTAAAGAATTAACATAGTCAATTCTTTCTTTTGCCATTGGACAACAAAT
>CAYMYP010000010.1:0-11410 GCA_964394705.1 uncultured Candidatus Saccharibacteria bacterium
TAGATTTTACAAAAATATCATTTGGTAAAACTTTAAATAAATTACCTATTGATCCTGTAAACCAAACATCTATTCTTGAATATTATACTTACACCCCCGGAGGAAGATGAGTGTTTACAGCTACCTTAACTTCTCAAAAACATATTAAAAATTATGCTTTAAATGATGGAGGTACTAATCCAGCTAGATATGAAATAGGTACAAATCTTAATTTATCGGCTTAACAAGAAGGTCTTGTAGGTTATTGGCCATTTGATGAAAGTTTTGGAACTGTTGCTTATGATAGGTCAGGATATAATAATCATGGAATACTTACCAATGGTCCCGCCTGGGTTGATGGTAAAGTAGGTAAAGCATTAAGTTTTGGTGTAATGAATGATTATGTGAGTTTTTCTGACGATGTTCTACCTCTAGGTAATAATTCCTATACAATAATTGCATGGATAAATCCTAGTAAAATATGTTCTAATTGTATGTCAATATTTCGTCTTGTTGTGAAGCTATTGTTTTTATGCAACTCTTCTGTTTTCAATAGAGCTTTCTAAGGTTTCGTCGTCTGCAAATTCAATCTCTCCGCCAGTTGGAAGTCCTTTGCCTAATTTAGTAATTTTATTAGCAAATCCTTCTAATTCTTTTTTAATTAAAGTTGCTGCTAAATTTCCTAAAGCATCTGGGTTAAAGCCTAAAATTATTTCTTCTGCTTTTCCACCTAAGTTTTTTTGAATAAATGATTTTAAGCTTTGTAACCTTAATTTTTGCCATTCTTCTAAAATCCCTGTTTTAGTAATTTCACCAATTATAAAATATCTACCAACAAATTTATTTGTTTTTTCAATAGAAATTAAATCAGTTTCTTTTAAAACAACCATTATAATTTTTTGATTGCGATTTGGATTTTTACAAATATCACATAATGAATTTTCATTTTGATGGACAAAAAAACAATTTTGGCAAATTTTTATTTTTCTTAAATCATTTATATTTTGCGCTAAATTTAAAATTTCATTTTGGCCTTGATGAATTAAATAAAAAGCAAGTCGAGTTGCTTGGCGCGGTCCAATTGATGGCAAGTAAGTAAGTCTTTCAATAACCTTTTTAATAATTGGTGGTATTATATCCATATTAAAATTCTTCTAATTCATCTAAATCTTCGTATTTTTTCTCTATATTTTTAAAGCTTACTGTTTCTGGATCAAATCTTAATTTTACAGTTCCTAATGGTCCGTTTCTGTGCTTAGCAATTCTAATTTCAGCAATATTTTGGTCTTCTGGTGGGGTATTGGGGTCATCGCGATCTTTTCGATAAATAAAAAGCACAACATCTGCATCTTGTTCGATACTGCCGCTTTCTCTTAAATCTGAAAGTTGAGGAATACGATTATCTCTTTTATCAACTGAGCGTGAAAGCTGGGAAATTGCAATTAGAGGAACATTAAGTTCACGAGCCAATCCTTTAAGCCCTCTTGATATTTCAGTAACTTGTTGAACCATACTTGCCTGGCTATTAGTGTTTCTTGGAGCAATTAATTGTAAATAATCAACAACTATTAATCCTAAGCCATGTTCTACTTGTAATCTTCTTGCCATTGAACGCATTTGTAAAATATTTGGAGAAGGCGTATCATCAATAAAAATAGGGGCTTTTGATAATGCATCTAATGCTTTTTGAATCATTTCGAACTCTAATTCTTGCGAAATTTTCCCTGTTCTTAATTTCCATAAAGCCACTTGTGCTTGGCTGGCAATTAATCTGTCAACTACTTGTTCCCGAGACATTTCTAAAGAAAATATTCCAACAGGTACATTTTCTTTTAAAGCAACATTACGCGCAATATCTAATGCAAAAGAGGTTTTTCCCAAAGATGGTCTTGCGCCAATAATTATAAAATCTGATTTTTGCAATCCTGAAAGTAAATTATCTAATTCATAAAATCCAGTTGAAAGACCTCTTAATACACCCCTTTTTTCATGAAGTTTTTCTATTCTTTCATATGCTGATGCTAATTCTTCTTTGATATGTGTAAAATTTTGAGCAATTGATTTTTGAGAAACTGATAAAATTTTATGTTCAATTTCATCTAAAAGAGTTTCAATTTCTTTGTCGGGATTGAAGGCATTTTCTGTAATTTCTGCTGATAAATTAATTAAATCTCTTAAAATCTTTTTTTCTTTTATAATTTTTGCATGATAATCAATGTGTGAAGTGGTTGTAATAATATTTGTTAATTCCGCTAAATAACTTGAGCCACCAATTTCAGTTAAAATCTTTTTTTCTTTTAATTTATTGGTTACGGTTAAAATATCAATTGGCTGATGTTTTTCATATAAATCTAAAATTACTCCATATATTTTTGCGTGCGCAGGATTATAAAAATCTTTTTCAGAAATAAAATCTACAATTTTAGTAAGAGAATTTTTATCAAGAAGTATTGATCCTAAAACTATTTGTTCGGCTTCAATATTTTGTGGCGGTAATTTAATTGTTTGTTGATTAATTATTTTTGAATCCATAGGTTTTTATAAAATATAATTGTGCCCGCTTTTGAATCTTCTATTTTATATCCTAAATTATTTAGTTCTTAATTTTTCTCTTTTGCTTAAAATAGCCTTTATTTTCAAGGGTATTTTAAATTCAGGTAAATCCAAATTTAATATATTAAGAAATTTTTTAAATGTTTTGTAAAGTATTTGAATTGATTTTTTATTTAAGTCAAATAAATTTTCTTGAATTATATTAAGTAATTCAAAAAGACAAGAAAGAGCGGCTGGCGTATTTAAATCATCAGCAAGCGCGTTATTGAATTTTTTGATAATTAAATTTAAGTTTTTTGAATTTATATTTTTATTTCCAAATTTTTTTTGCCGCAAAACAAATTTTATTTTTTCATTAGTTTCATAAATTTTTTGTAAATTTGAAATTGATAAATTAACAACTTCTTCTTTGTAGTCTAATGGCGAGTGCCAATGATGCATTAAAAACAAAAATTTTAAAACAATAGATTTATATTTTTTAAGAAAATCCTCAATAGTTATAAAATTTCCTAAACTTTTTGACATTTTTTGACCATTAACTAAAAGTTGGCCAGTATGCATCCAAATTTTTACAAATGGTTTTTTGCTGGACAAACTTTCAGCTTGCGCAATTTCAGCTTCATGATGAGGAAATTTTAAATCAATTCCTCCGCCATGGAGATCATATTGTAGTCCTAAATAATATTCTGCTATTGCTGTATCTTCAATGTGCCAGCCAGGTCTTCCCCAACCAAGCGATGTTTTCCATAACGGTTCAAAATCCAAAATAATAAATTTTTTTGTTTTTGGTAATTTGCTTAATTTTTTTTGTTTTTCTTCATTGGGGAATTTCCATAAGCAAAAATCTCCTTTATTTATTTTTTTAACAGAATCGTCAATACGCGATACTGCATCTTCGGTTAAAAGCGCTGTTCTTTTACTTAATTTGCCGTAATCTTTAAATTTTTTAATATTGAAATAATAGCCGTCTAAAGTTTTATATGCATATCCTTTGTTTATTAATCTTTCAACTTGTGAAACTATTTGAGGGATAAATTTTGTTGCTGGCGCATAAATATTTAAAGAATTTATACCTAAAGATTTCATATCTTTTAAATATTTTTTAGTAAATTTTTTAGATAATTTTAGTGGGTTTTGATTTTCTAATTTTGCTCTGTTTATGATTTTGTCATCAATATCAGTAATATTTTGCACATAAAAAACTTTTTGTCCAAAATTTTTTAAAAATTTTACAAAAAAATCAAAAAAAATATAAGTGCGGGCATGGCCAATGTGCGATAAGTCGTAAACAGTTGGACCGCAGACAAACAATTTTAATTTCTTTTTTGAAGGTAGAAATTCTTTTTTATTTGTTAAACTATTTAAAACTTTAATTTTCATAATTTAATTGTGCCCGGGGAGAGATTTGAACTCTCACGGCCTTACGGCCAAAGGATTTTGAGTCCTTCGCGTCTGCCAGTTCCGCCACCCGGGCTTTTGGTATTTACAATAGCATAAATTTTGGTTAAAGTAAATTATATGGCAAAGATTATTTCAATTTGCAATAAAAAAGGAGGAGTGGGGAAAACAACAACATCTGTAAATCTTGGAGCTTATTTGGCGGCGCTAGGCAAAAAAGTTCTTTTAGTTGATTTTGATCCGCAGGCAAATGCAACTTCTTCTTTGGGAGTAAATCCTATAAATATTGAAAAAAGTGTTTATCACGGAGTTTTGGGCGAATCACATCCAGAGTCAATAATTAAACCTTCTATTATTTATAATTTTCATTTAATTCCTGCTGCTCCGCATTTGGCTGGAATGATGGTTGAATTAGTTAATTTTAAAAATCGTGAATATTTTTTGAGAAAATTTTTAATGCATTTAAGACATAAATATGATTTTATTTTTGTGGACTTGCCTCCAAGTTTAAGTCTTTTAACTGTAAATGGCCTTGTCGCGTCTGATGAAATTCTTATTCCTGTGCAAGCTGAATATTATAGTTTAGAAGGAATTGGACAACTTCTTCAGACAATTGATTTGATTAAAAAGAATTTGGGACATAATTTAAAAATTTTAGGAGCGCTTTTGACAATGTATGATAATCGTCAAAAATTAAGCAAAGAAGTAGAAAAAAATTTAAGGCAAAATTTTCCGCATTATGTTTTTAAAACAATAATTCCGCAAAATATTGCATTAGCTGAAGCTCCAAGTTTTGGAAGGCCAATAATTTTATATGATCCTAAATCAGCAGGCGCTTTAGCCTATCAAAATTTAGCTTTAGAAATTTTAGAAAATTACAAACAGGAACTTTTAAATTCATATAAAAAAGGTTTTGGAGATTTTAATATTAAATTTTAGTGCTATAATAAAATATAAAATTTAGTGTTATAATAAGATTATGAAAAATTTTTTAAGAAAAGGGCAGGCATTAGTGGAGGCAATAGTCGCTTTAAGCGTACTTTTAGTTGGTTTTTTGTCTTTAATTTCTTTGTTAAATAATTCATTAGGATTAAGTAGGGTTGTTGTTGAAAACTATATTGCAACATATTTAGCCGCTGAGGGGATTGAGTATGTTAAAAATGTAATTGATAATAATACTTTAAATAATAATCCTTGGAATCAGAGTCTTGCAAATGATGGTTATTATGAATTAATATATAATAATGGAGTTTTTCAATTAAACGGAATTCAATCTACTTCTTCTTTGTCTAATTTAAAATTTGATTCTAATAGTAATTCTTATAATAATAATAGTGGTCAAGATACTCCCTTTAAAAGATACATTCAAATTCAAAATAAGTCAGCAAACGAAATAGTTGTAAATTCAGTTGTTTTTTGGACAAGTAGGGGAGGTGGCAAATTGGAAGTAAATTTAGAAGATCATTTCTTTAATATAGGCGGTTTTGCTGGCGGTTCAACAAGCACAATTGATACCTTAGCATTTTTTAAAAAACAAAATTTTATTCTTTATCCCACTACTACTGTTAATGTTTTATATTCAACAACTTCTTTGTCTGACTGCCCCAATCTTCAAGGAGGATGTCTTCAGTTTAATCAATTTATGTCTTTTAATTCTACAAATAATACAGGAGAAATTTATTTAGAAAAATGGAGGGATCCCTCACAAGTAATTAAATATACTTATGATTCTAATTATATTTATTTAAAAGAAGATAGTACGGCTCAGTATCCATATTCTTTTACAAATGGTAAGTGGTTAAAACGTTTTATGAATATTGGCGAACAAATTAATGTTACTAATAATTTGGAAATAGGATATTCAACTTCAACTTGTAATGTTTTTATTACAAGGGGATGGCCATATACTATTACTTTAGAAAATTATTATCCTTCTTATGACGCTGGCGGCAATTTAGGTAATGTTGAGGTTATTGTGGTAAAATATGATTGGACGCAAGCAAGTGGTACAAATATTCCTCATATTGAAAGAGAATATTATGCTAAAGGTTATGGTATATTTAAATGGGAAGAAGAAATTAACGGACAAATAACTAGGTCAACAACCACTCCTTATATTATCGATAATACAATTAATCCGCCGCCGCTTCCAAAGGGTAGATGTTTTAATTATTTCTAATTGTAATAATTTATCTGCTTCCTCTTTACAAATTTGAAAAATTAGTTAAAATATGCTTTATGTCTCAAGATAATGTTTATCAACAATTAAAACAATTAAATAGCAAGGAAGATATTAAAGAACTTTTAGACGCTGGGGTTTTTTGGGGCAGAAAAAAATCAAAGGTTTATCCTAAAATGAAACCTTTTGTTATAGCAACTAGAAATGACATTGCGATTATAAATTTAGAAAAAACTTTAAATAAAATAAAAGAAGCTAAAGAATTTTTAAAAGAAAAAATTAGAGATGGAGGTGATATTCTTTTGGTTGCCACCCAACCATTTAGTTATCAATTAACTGAATTAATCAAAGATTTAAATATTTCTATGGTTAAAGAAAGATGGGTTGGGGGAATTTTAACAAATTTTAATGTGATTTCTAGAAGAATTGATTTTTTTAAAAAATTAAAATCTGAGTTTGAATCCGGTGCTTTAGATAAATACACAAAAAAGGAAAAACTTAATATTGAAAATCAATTAAACAAAATGGAAAAGATTTTTAGTGGACTTGAAAATCTTAATTCTTTACCCAACTTAGTTATTATTATTGATCCGGTTTTGCATTCTATAGCTTTGCGCGAGGCAAATAAGATGAAAATTCCTGTAATTGCTTTTGCAAATGTTGACGCGAATCCTAATTTAATCGACTGCATCGTTCCTGGAAACACAAAATCTTTAAAAAGCGTTTCTTGGTTTTTAAAAGAAATACATGAAGCAATTTCAGAGGCGCGAAAAATTTCAAAAGAAAGCGAAAATCAGGAGATCCAAAATCAGCAAAAAGAGGAAAATTTAGAATTAAAAAAATAAAATTATTTTTAGTCGAAAATTTTTAGTTATTAATATGCCAAACGTTCAAGATGTTCAAAAATTAAGAGAAATTACAGGAGCAGGAGTTATGGAATGTAAAAAAGCCCTAGAAGAAGCAGGGGGAGATTTTGATAAAGCAATTCAAGTTATTCATGAAAAGGGATTGGCAAAGGTTGAAAAAAGAAGTGACAAGGAGACATCAGCCGGGCTTATATTTTCCTATGTGCATAATGAAAGAATTGGGGTTTTAGTTGATTTAAGAGCGGAAACTGATTTTGTGGTTAGATCTGATCCTTTTAGAAATTTAGCCAAAGAACTTGCAATGCAAATTGCGGCAAGCGCTCCTTTAAATATTGATGAACTTTTAAATTCTCCCTACATTCGCGATGAATCTAAAACAATTAAAAATCTTATTGAAGAAACAATTGGATTAGTTGGCGAAAACATAAAAATTAATAATTTTTCCCGTTTAGAAATTTAAAATGATACAATTTGTTTTAACCAATTTTTTATTTATTTCTATTGGGGGGATTATTTATATTATTATAAAAACTTTGCCCAAAATTGAAGATAATGAATCTCAGGAAAAAATTGGTGTTTTAGATAAGTTTATTATTTCTGATCTACCTCATCAAATTGATAAGTCTTTTAACTTTTATTTGGGTAAAATTTTGCGTAAAACAAAAGTTTTAGTTTTAAAATTAGATAATTATTTAGGAGAAAAATTAAAAAATTTTAATAGTGGTGAAAATGGTTCTAAAAAAATTGATTTTTCAAATTTTAATAATGAATCTACAAACGAAAAAAAAGAAGAAAATACTCTTCTTAAAGATTAATTAAATGAATGAAGAATATATTTCTGAAGGCATTGTATTAAATAGTGAACCAATTGATTTAGATGCAAAAGTTTATTTATTAACTTTAAATTTTGGCAAAATTATTTGCAGTGTTACTAGCGCAAGAAAAATAACTTCAAAATTAAATGGCCATATACAGCCTGGCAATTTAGTTATTGCAAGAATTGTTTTGGGACACAAAAATAATTTTAAATTAGTTGACGTTTTAAAACAAAAAAAGCTTAAATTAAATTTTTTAGATTTATATTTTTTAAATAAATTATTACCAGAATTAGAACCAGAAATAGTTTTATATTATAATTTAAAAAATGAAAATTTTAATTGGAAAAAAATTCTAAAAATTTTAGGCTGGGATCCAAAAGAATCTAAATGTTTTTTTTGTAATTCTTCAAAAATTTTTTGTTTTAATATTAATTTGCAATCATTTTTATGTGAAAATTGTTCTTTGCGTTTCTCTAAAAATGAGTTAATATATTTGTAATGGCGAATTTAGATCAAAATTATAATTTAAATAATAATTTAAAAGAAGAAATAGAGATTCAAATAAGTGACGAAAATTTTAAATTTCCTTGGGAAAAATTATTAGGATTTTTATTGGTATTACTAATTTTAGGCGCTGCTTTAATTGGATATTTATTTTATAAGCCAGAAGCTCCGGATATTAATATCAGTTTTGAAAAACCTCAAGAAATTTTAGCAGGTGAAAGTTTTGATTTTAGTGTAATAATATCAAATAATTCTTCTAAATCTTTAAATAGTTTAAAACTTAATTTAATTCTTCCCGATGAAATTTCTTTTTTAGAAGATGATCCTAGCAAAAAAATGGCTGAAATTGATTTAGGTGATTTGGCACCGGCGAGCTTTCATAAAGAAAATTTCAAATTAATTGCTTTAAGCAATGATTTAAGCGTTAAAACAATTCAAGCAAATTTTAAGTATAAAATAGAAGGATCAAATATTATTTTTGATTCTAATTCACAAATAGATTTAAATATAGAAAAATCAGCTTTTAATATTTTTGTTGATGCTCCACAAAATGTTTTTGGTTCTCAAAAATTTAAAATGACAATTAAATATCAAAATAATTCTTCAAGAGATCTTGAAGATGTTTATTTAAAAGTGGATTTTCCGCCGTTTTATAAATTTATTGAATCATCTATTAAAAATGAGGATAATTTATGGAATCTCGGTTTAATTAAAAGTGGTCAAAGCGGTAGCATTGATTTATATGGAGAGCTCATAGGAAAGGAAAATCAAAATGTTAATTTTTTAATTACAGCATTAATAAAAATAAATAATAAATTTTATTCATTAGAAAATCAATCTTATATTGTTGCTATTTCAAATCCGCCGCTTTCTTTAAATATTTTGCTAAATGATAGCGAAAATTATATAGCTTCAATTGGAGATCAATTAGTTTATGTTTTTCAATACAAAAATAATTCTAATATTCCACTTGAAAACATTACATTAAAGGCTAAATTTGACAGTAATTTATTTGATTTTAGCACAGCAGAAACAAATGCTTATTTTGATTCTTCAAATAGTACTTTTATTTGGAATTCGGCAGTTGTGCCAGATTTTAAAAATTTGGCAAGTGGTCAATCAGGTTCAGTTATACTTCGGATTAAATTAAAAAATAATTTTGATATTAAACAAGCAAATAATGATAAAAATTTTGTTTTAAAAGTTAACGCGCAAATTGAATCAACCACAATTCCGCCAGGGATTTCTAATTCGCAAAATATTTCTTATTTTAATTATGAAACAAAAGTAAGAGGTTTAATACAATTTAATGTTTTTGGTCTTTATCGCGATCCTCAATGGCAAATTATAAATAAAGGTCCTTATCCTCCTAAAGTCAATACTTTAACGCAATATACAATTCATTGGCAAATTAAAAATTATGCAACTGATTTGTCAAATGTAAAAATTTCTGGAGTTGTTTATCCCGGAATTAATTTTACTGGAATTACAAAAAGCAATATTGGAATTTTGCCAAAATTTGATAAAAATTCAAATTTAGTTTATATTGAAATTCCAAAAATTTTGGCAAATAAAGGAGTTTTGGATAATCCGGTAGAAATTGTTTTTCAAGTGGAAGCAATTCCTTCTTTAAATCAAGTTGGAGAAAATATTACTTTAATTGACGATATAAAATTAGAAGCAACAGATGATTTTACTGGAGAGGAAGTTAATTTATCATTATATAAGATTGATACTTCTTTACCAAATGATGCAACAATTAAAATTAGTGATCGTCGAGTGCAACAATAAAAAATTATGAATAATAAAAATTATGAATAATAAAAATTTAATGGATAAAATTATAAGCCTTGCTAAAAGAAGGGGATTTATTTTCCCAAGTTCTGAAATTTATGGTGGCATTGCTGGAATTTGGGATTATGGTCCTGTTGGTGTGGAATTAAAAAATAATATTAAAAGAGAATTCTGGAAAAATATTGTTTGGGGAAGAGAAAATATTTATGGCATAGATGCTGCTATTTTTATGCATCCTAAAGTTTGGGAAGCTTCAGGGCACATAGAATCTTTTACTGATCCTTTAATAGAATGTAAAATTTGTCATAATCGCTTTAGAGCTGATCATAAAGATATTATTTTGGAACATGAAAATTGGCATAAAGATAAAGGAGAAAAACCTCTCTGGACAGAGCCTCAAAAATTTAATCTTTTAGTTGAAGCATATTTAGGTACAATTGAGGGGACAAGAAACAAAACTTATTTAAGAGGAGAAATTACCCAGGGTGTTCATGTTAATTTTTTAAATATTTTAAAAACAACTGGTGTAACATTACCTTTTGGTGTTGCTCAAGTTGGCAAGGCTTTTAGAAATGAAATTTCTCCTGCTAATTTTACTTTTCGCTCGCGAGAATTTGAGCAAATGGAATTACAATATTATATTTATCCTAACAAAAAAGAATCCATAAAATGGTTTAATTATTGGCAAAAAGAAAGATTAAATTGGTATATTAAATTAGGTTTTAAGAAAGAAAATTTAAGGATAAGAAAACATAAAAAGAATGAATTGGCACATTACGCTCAAGCAGCGGTTGACATTGAATATAATTCTCCTTTTGGAGGTTGGAAAGAAATGGAGGGCATTCATCATCGTGGAAATTGGGATTTAAAAAGGCATAGCGAGTATTCTGGTGCAGATTTTACTTATTTTGACCAAAAAACTCAAAAAAAATTTTTGCCTTATATTATTGAAACTTCAGGTGGAGTTGATAGAGCATTTCTTTTTCTATTAATTGATTCATATAAAGAGGACAATAACAGAGCATTTTTAGATTTAGAACCAAAAATTGCTCCTTATAAAGCTGCTGTTTTCCCTCTTTTAGCAAATAAAAAAGATTTTGTGGTTGCGTGGGATGATAGGGGAAATATTGGCAAGCGTTATTATGCTCAAGATGAAATTGGTACTCCTTATTGTATAACAATTGATTTTGAAAGTTTAAAAAATAAAGATGTAACCATTCGTTTTCGCAATACTACCCGTCAAATAAGAATAAAAATTAATAAAATAAAAAATTATTTAGAAGAAAAATTAAGATAATTTTATTAGTAATTTTTTGACA
>CAYMYP010000011.1:0-2680 GCA_964394705.1 uncultured Candidatus Saccharibacteria bacterium
TTTAAACCCCAGCTCATTAAAATATTGAATTAATTTATTATTATCTAAGTTAATTTTTAAATCAGCCAAATTTATATCTAAATCAACATTATTTTCAAGTTTAACCAGGTCTTTATAGAAAAATGCCGTTTCTTTTTTCGGCTCTAATTTTTCTTTTAATTTTCCAATTTCTTCCAAATTTTTATAAATTTCATCTAAAGAACCATATTTTTTAATTAATTCAATGGCAGTTTTCGGCCCAATTCCTAAAATTCCAGGAATATTATCTGACTGATCACCTACTAATGCCTTAAAATCAATAAGTTGTTTTGGCGAAATTTCAAATTCTTTTAATATCCTTGCTTCATTATAATCTTCAATTTGACTAATTCCTTTTTTTAAAATTCTTACAATAATTTTATTATCATCAATAATCTGGAAAGTGTCTCTGTCGCCAGTTAAAATAATAATTTGTAAATCTTTTTCGTTTTTAAATTTTTTAGCCAAAGAAGCAATTAAATCATCAGCTTCAAATCCTGGTTTTTCAAAGAATTTAATTCCAAAATTTAAAAACAAATTATGCGCTTCAATGATTTGACTGATTAATTCATCCGGAGCTTTTGGTCTTTGAGCTTTATAGCTTTCAAATTTTTCTTTTCTTAAAGTCGGCTCTGGTCTATCAAATAAAGCCGCACAAAAATCTGGTTTTTCTCGTAATAAAGCAATTAAAATACTTGCTAAGCCATAAAGCGCGCCAGTTGGTTTATTTTTTGAATTAGTAAGCGGAGGCAATGCATGAAACGTCCGATGAATTAATGAATTTGCATCAATTAAAAAAAGTTTTTGCATAAATTGATTTTACTATAAAGAAATATTTTTTAAAAATATTTCGCGTTCATTTTCTTTTTTAGCGTATTTAAAATAAATTTTAATAGTATTTTTGGGCAAAATTTTTTTTATTTTATCTGCCCATTCAATTAATAAAATATTTTGCGGATTTTTAAAAAGCTCTTGTAAGTTTAATATTTTTAAATCTTTAATTTTTTGAATACGATAAACATCTAAATGATAAATATTTTTATTAAATTTTTTTAAAAAATATTTTCGCATTAAAATAAAAGTTGGACTTGTAATTTTCTTTTTAATTCCTAATCCAGCTAAAAATCCTTTTACAAAAATAGTTTTTCCAGAGCCTAAATCGCCAATTAAAGCTATAACTTGACTGTTTTTATTTTTTTGGCAAACAAGCTTTTGCGCTAATTTTTTACCAATTTTTTTGGTATCACTTAAAGAAAAGCTCTTTAGTTTTTCCATAATTTTTAAAAATAAACCAAATAATTAAAGTAAGCAATAGCGAAAAAAATAACCCGGCAAAAATAACGCTACTATTTTCTAAAAAATTAAATTTTTTAGAAGAAAAATAATCATTAATTAAAACCTGATTTGATAAAAAATTTTCTTTAGTTGGAGTAGGATTTGTAAAAACAAAATTATTTCCAAATTTGCTAAAACTTTTTCCTTCAGGAGCGCTTCCAAAAAAACTTATTTCTTGAATTAAATTATTGTTTTTATCAAAAAATTTTAAAATTCCATTAGAATTATTTAAAAGCAAACCTGTTTCGCTTCTTTTTAAAATTAAAAATTCTTTGGGCTGAATAATTTTATTTTTAATTATATAAGATTTATTTTGGCTAGTAATTTTAAATCCATTTAAATTTATAGCGCTGTTACCATCATTATAAATTTCAATCCACTCATTTTCTTTATTATCTACTCCTGATGGATTTGGCAAAAATTCATTAATATAAACCATTTTTATTTATTTATTGTGCCGGGAGAGAGATTTGAACTCTCACGGGATTAGTCCCACCAGCTCCTAAAGCTGGCGCGTCTGCCAATTCCGCCATCCCGGCAAAATTTATTATATTTAAATTCTTTTTACATTCAAATATTAATTAACGAGATTGTAATATATTTAAAATTAGAGTTGGTAATCCATAAGATAAGAGCCCAATTATAATTGCAATAACCGCATATTTTAGCATTTTTTTAGCTTTGTCAACTTTTTCACTAAATGCTCCTTCAAATATAAATAAATATCCTGAATAAAATATTGCGCCAATTGCAAATAACCAAAAAATTACTGCTAAATACCAAAACATTTTTTGTAAAAAAGAAAGGATATCATCAAGCCCCTGAAATGGTGCGTTTTCATCACTTGGTATAGATGGAGGAGTAAGTCCTCCTGATTTCGAATTAGGAACAGACATAAAAGAAAAGACTAAATTTTTTTGAAAAAATAAAGTATTTAAAAATAAAAAACTGAAAATTAAAATCAATAATAAAATTTTTTTAAAATTTGAATTCATCATTTTTTAAATTAACTTCTTACTGTTTCCAAAATATTTTGGATTAAAGATGGTAAACCATAAGCCATAAGTCCTATAATAATTGCAATTACAGTATATAAAAGCATTTTTTTTGCTTTGGCAACTTTTTGCTCTGATGCGCCTTCAAATATAAACAAAAATCCAGCATAAACAGCTGCTCCAACTGCTATAATCCAAAAAATAGTTGCTAAAATATTTGTAATTCCTTCTAAAAAAGAAATTATATCTTCGTATGTTTTAAAAGGAGCATCATTTTCTGCCCCCAAAATAATTCCATTATAAAAAGGTGCTGCTATTATTAAAATTATTAA
>CAYMYP010000011.1:2690-11358 GCA_964394705.1 uncultured Candidatus Saccharibacteria bacterium
ATACAACCAGTAGAATTTTTAAAAAGACAGAAACCGATTAAAAATTTCATAAAATTTATATTTTGTTTGTAGCCCCGGCAATTACCGGGGCTACAAACTTAAAAATTTTTATGCTCTACCTCGTAAGAATTGATCAACAAATGTTGGTACTCCATAAGCAATAATTCCTATAACAATTGCAATAATCGCATATTTTAAGGCAGCATTTGCGCTTTTTACTTTGTTTTCGTCTCCCTGAGAAGTAAGATATTTAAATCCTGCATAAAATATTGCACCAACAGCTAAAATCCAAAAGATTATTGCAAACCATTGGAATATTTTTCTTAACAAAGCAATCGCTTCGTCTGGGCCAGAAATTGGCGTTGGACCGCCAACAGGCGGTGGAACAATTGGAAGTTGGGTTTGGGCATAAATATTCCACGCAAATGCTCCGCTTAAAATTACTAAAGAAAATAATACGATTTTTTTAATATTTTTTTTCATTTTATTTTTTTATTACGACCTTTTTTATAATTATAAAAATTCTATATTAAAAATCAATAATTTAACCTCTTATATCTAAAACGCTTTTAATAATTGAATCAATTCCCGCTGCTAAAATAATTATTATATACCCTATTATAGCATACTGTAAAGTTTTTTTACCTGTTTTTATTTTTTCTTCATTTCCTCCTGAAAATAATATTTGAAAACCGCCAACAAAAACCATTATTGTTAAAATTGGTATTACAAGCAAAGTTAGCGCAGAAATAAACTTTGAAACAATACATCCTAAATCATCACAACTTAAAGGATTTTCAATTTTAATAGTTTGAGCAGAAATTTTATTAGCTTGAAATATTAAAAATGAAATTGCTCCAAAAATAAATGATTTAATTTTTTTAATTTTGTTTTTCATTTTTTTTCAAATTATTATTTCGAGCCAGGCCCAGGTCTTACAACTATATCAAAATGGGGACCGCTAGTATTTGTAGTTTCTAAAAAAACATCAACTCTTGCAATATTCCCTAGACCAAATTTATTTCCAGGAATTATAAAACCTAAATCTGTTGTACCACCTCTTAATCTTGTGGTTGGGGTGCCAACCCTTTTAAAATAATCAATTAATTTTTGAGTATTTGAATCTGGTGTCCCATTATTCAAGACCATCGCAATATCTACTTTATATCCATTTGCATGACTAAATTCCCCACTATTATGACTACCAATCTCAGTCCCGCCAGTAATCATAAAATTACAATTACAACTTAATTTCATTTGCACAACTGCTTGCAATGTTTCTTTATTTATTCCTTCTAAAGAGGTATTGGTGGGTTTTACATTAATTCCTGCCGCACTTAATAATTTTCTTGCTTCTGCGTCTGAATATTTGCCCTCAGAAACACCAAAAGAACCGCCGCCTGTTGCGGAAGAAGATGGAGGGGGCGTTTCAACTTCCTTTAACTTTGGCAAATCCAAAATCAAAAGATTTGGATTAATTGTATTTAAAATAATATACGCTCCAAAAAGCAAAATTAATCCAATAACAGCGCTTTTTATCCAATCATTGGAATCCTTAATTTTTTGAGTATTATCTCCAGCAGTAGCTCTTAAAATCCCTCCATAAACAATTGCTCCAAAAGCCAAAAGTCCGCTAATAATTAATGAAAAATTGTAAATATTTTTTAATAATTCTCCAGGCGCCTGAACTTTTAAATTTGGCAAGCTTTGCCCGCCAACTTTATTAACGTCTCCGTCGGTAGTTGTTTGCGCTAAAACTATATTAATGCTAAAAAAAACTAAAATTATTCCCAAAAACAATATTATATAAAATTTAATATTCTTCATTTTTTTTAAATTATATCACATTCTTCTTAAAATTTTAATACGATCTTAATTAATTATCCAATTTTAAAAAATTTATGTTTGCCTATTTTAATAATATCTCCTTTTTTTAATTCAATCAATTCTTTAGGGTTTAAAAATTTTTGATTATTAATATCAAAACCTCCCTGCATAATTAATCTTTTTGCCTCGCCTTTACTTTTAACTATATTGCTTAATAAAACAATTTCTTCTGCGACTAATTTTTTAACTTTTAATTTCAAAACTGGCAAATCTTTTGGAATTTCTTTTTTAGAAAACAATTTTTCAAATTTTTCTTGCGCTTTTTTTGCTTCTTTTTCCCCCCAGTAGAAATTTACTAAATTAAAAGCAATTATTTTTTTAGCATCGCGCGGATTTAATTTTTGAGATTTAATTTCATTTAATATTTTTTTTATTTCTAAATCAAATAAATTAGTTGTAAGATATAAATAATCTTCAATCATTTCATCGCGCATTGACATAATTTTGCCATATTGTTCATCAGGAGCATCACTAATATTTATAACATTGCCCCAGCTAGTTGACATTTTTCTTCCATCAAGGCCTAAAAGCATTTTGGTTGTCATAATATCTTGCGGTTTTTGGCCAAAAAATTCCTGAATTTTTCTGCCAGCGTGCAAATTAAATAATTGGTCATATCCGCCAACCTCAACATCGGCTTTTATTGCAACTGAATCATAACCTTGCATTAAAGGATATAAAAATTCGCGCAAACTAATTTCTTTTTTTTCTTTAAACCTTTCGGAAAAATTTCTTCTTTCAAGCATTTGACCAACAGTAAAAATATCAGCCAGTTTACAAATATCTCTAAAATTTAATTTTTTAAGCCAAGTACTGTTATAATGAATTTCGCATTTTTTAATATTTAAAATTTTTCCAATTTGCGGCAAATAATTTTTCATATTTTCTTTAATTTGTTTTTCGGTTAAAAATGGTCTTTTGGAAAGCTTGTCAGAGGGGTCGCCAATTTGTGCTGTAAAATCTCCAATAATTAAAACAATTTTATGTCCTAAGTCCTGAAATTCTTTAAGTTTTCTTAGGGCAACTGCTCTTCCAATATGAATTTTTTCACCAGTAGGATCAATGCCAAATTTAATTCTTAATTTTTTTTGGGAAAGCAATGCTTTTTGTAGATGATTTTTATCAAAAACAACTTCTACGTTGCGCGAAAGTAAATTTTTAATTTTTTCTTCTTTCATAAAAAAATTTTAATATATTTGCGATAAAAATATCAAATTTTAAATTCCTGCTTTAAATCTTTTTAAAAACGAAAGGTCTTTTTCTTTTAATTTTTCTAAAATTTTTACATCAGGATCAACCGCAATAGTTTTTCCTAAATATTCGCCAACAGTAAAATGAGGCAAAATTACATAGTCAGCTCCTTTTTCATATAAAATCAAAGCTTCTTTTTCGGTTTCTGCGCGAACAATTATTTTTGGACTATGAGAACTATCTATTTTTTTAATTTCTTCAAGCAAAGTCATATTATCATTAAAATCAGGAGAGGTAGAAATAACTAATTTTGCCGAAGCAATATTTGCTTTTTCAAAAACATCCGGATCAGAAATGTCTCCAAAAATATAATCAAAATTATTTTTTCTTAAAAATGAAATTATATCCGGGTCAAAATCAATTACTAAAAGATTTTTAGGATTTATGTTTAAGGCAATACTTTGACCAGTGCGATGCGCGCCAATTAAAATAATTGGTTTTTTAATTTGTAAATCTCTTAAATTATCTTCTAAAACTTTTTTCCTTTCAAAAATATTTAAATATTTGTGAATTTTTTTAAAAATAGCATCGGCATTTAAAATTAAATAAGTTGATAAAGTAATAGTAATAATTCCAACTCCAGTAATTAAACCTACAACATTTTCAGATATGTGGCCAATTTTAAATCCCAAAGATGCCAAAATTAAGCTAAATTCTGAAATTTGAGCAACAGTAAGACCAGTTAAAAATCCTGTTCTTTTTCTATAACCCAATATTCCCATCAAAATCAAAACAATTAAAGGATTGCCAATTAAAACAAAAAGCGAAAATATTAATATTTCTAAACCAATTTTAGATATATTTGAAAAAACAAAAGATGAACCCAAAATAATAAAGAATATCATTATAAAAAAGTCTCTTAATGGTTTTAGTTTTGAAGAAATTTGAAAATTTTCTGAAGAATTTGAAAGCGCAATACCGGCTAAAAATCCTGCAATTTCTAATGAAAAACCCAATTTTTTGGTTGTTGTCACCATTAAAAAAAGCCAGGCCAAACTTATTAAAAACAATAATTCATTTGATTTTGCGGCTTTATCAAAAACAAAAGGCAGAAAACGCCTCCCAATATAAATTATTAATCCAAACAAAACTATTCCTTTAACAATAGCAAGAACCACATTTAAAAAAACATTTTGGCTGGCTTCGCCGCTGCTAATCCCAGCTAAAAATATTAAAATTAAAATTGCAACCAAATCCTGAACCAATAAAAATCCTATGCTTAATTTTCCATAAAAACTTGATACATCTTTTTTTTCAGAAAGCAATTTTACAATGATAATTGTACTTGAAAAAGTTAAAGCAATTGAAATATAAACCGAAGATAAGGAATCAAAATTAAAAACTTTAGCAATTAAAAATCCAAAAATAAATGTAAAAATTATTTGTCCGATTCCTAAAATAACAGATTGCCTTCCAACAAGTCTTAATGAATCATAATTAATTTCAAGACCAATTAAAAACAGCAAAAAAACTATTCCTAGCTCAGAAAACAATTTAAAAAAGTCTTTATTTAAATCTATCCAACCCAAATAAGCAATGATAAAGCCGGTAATTAAATAACCCAAAATAAATGGCTGTTTAAATTGTTTCATCAAAATCCCAAATATTGCTGCAATAATTATAATAATTGATAATTCAAACATTATATTTTATATTAACAAATTATTTATTTTATACAAATAAATTTTTTAAATTTTTGAAACAATAAATAAATATTTAAAAAATTATTTTTTTGAATTTTATTATTATTAATTATAATAAAAAAAATAAAAATTTATTTAGCAGTATCCATATATTGCTTTGATTTCTATTTCTAAAAACCGGGCTAATTTTATTTGGACACAAAACAGCCGTAAAAAATCTTTTTGCGGTTTTTAGAATCAAATACCAAGATTATTATTAATGCTTTTAAATCAAGCTAAAAGCTAAAAAATCATTGCAAAAACCATTATTTTTATTATATTTTTAATATTTTCACCATTAAAACGCTATAAAATCTTGACAAAAATTATTTTTAGAGTTAAAATATAAAAAATTAAATATTTTAATGGTTTATCCCTTTAAAAGGGATTTTTAATTGAAAAATATGTTTACAAACATAAAAATTGAAGAACCAAACAGTAAACGCGGGCTTTTGGCCCGTCTAAATTCATTTTTAAAGAAAAATTACCAAAAAATTGATTCAATTAGACTTATTTTGCCTAATTTTAAAAATTTTGTTTATAAAATAATATTTAAATTTACTATATTTACTTTAATAATTTTGCCACTGCAGACAACACATCCACAAGATACAACTGATGATTTTTTGGCAAAAAACAATTATCAGTTTCTTGCTGTCTCTGCAATTAAATCTTTAAAAAATACAAATAGTACCACAAGTTTAATTAAAGAAAAAAGCGAAACTGATTTTGCGGTAAATCAAATAAAAATAGCTCAAAACCAGCAAAATATTAAAAAAGAAAATATTAAAAATATGTGGGTTACAGCATATTCATCAAGCTTAGACGAAACAGATGATGATCCATTTATTACTGCGAGCGGAAAATTTGTACAAGATGGATTTGTTGCTACTAATATCTTACCCTTAGGCACCAAAATAAAAATTCCAGAAATTTTTGGAGAAAAAATTTTTACAGTTGAAGACAGAATGCACTGGCGCAAACAAAATGTAATTGATGTTTGGATGGATTCTAAAGACAAAGCAATTAAATTTGGCGCTTATTATACTAAAATTATTATTTTAGAAAACCAAACAAATAATTTTGCTCAAATTAACCTTACTTTAAAAAATTTAGATTAAAAGATATAATGTAGTAATGGATTTAATTAATGCCCAAGATTATTTTAAAGAGCTTAAAAAAAGAGCAAAAAAATCAAAAGTTAATTATGATTATCAATTAAAAGGCCTAATAATTGCAGATTTGCTCAAGGACCGTAAACATAAATCATTATATATAAAGTTAGCTAAAGAAATTGGAGGGGATAGACTTTTATCTATTGCAAAAGAAATTTCTTTAAATAAAAAAATAGACAATAAAGGCGCTTATTTTATGTGGAAATTAAAAAATGAGAATTTAATAAAATCTAAAAACAAGAAGAAAAAGTCTAATAAAAAAAAGAAAAATGTTAAAACAAGAAAACTCTAAAATTTGGACGATTGAAAATAACGAAGAAAAAAAGTTTTTAACACAAAAAACAATTGATTTTGATTTTAAAAAATTTAGCTCAAAAGAAATAACACGCTTAATTAATCATATGAAAAAAATGATGGAAAAAGCTAATGGTATTGGACTTTCTGCAAATCAAATTGGATTGCCTTATAAAGTTTTTATAGCCAAACCGCCAAAATTGCCAAACAGTAAAGTCCAGCCTAAATTTTATGCAATTTTTAACCCCAAAATTGAAAAAACAATTGGTAAAAAAATATATTTAGAAGAAGGCTGCTTAAGCGTTCCAAATGTTTTTGGTGAAGCCCCTCGTTATGAACAAATTGTTATTTCTGGATTTGATAGATATGGTAAGCCAATAAAAATAAAAGCATGGGGAATTTTAGCTCATATTTTCCAGCACGAGATAGATCATTTAAACGGAAAATTATTTATAGATTCTGCAAAAAATTTGAAAAAAATTGATTTTCAAGAAGGCAAAAATTTAAAAATTTAAAATGAACAATTTTATCTTTTTTGGCTCGCCATTGTTTGCAAAAATTGTTTTAGAAAAAATTATAAAAAATGGGTTTGTCCCCCAAGCTTTAGTTTGCAATCCTGATAAGCCAGTTGGCAGAAAAAAAATAATAACTCCGCCCGAAACTAAAAAAATAATTTTAGAACTTGCGCCAAGCGTTTTAATATTTCAACCAGAGAAATTAAACGAAACTTTTATAAATCAACTAAAAGAATTAAAAGCGGAATTTGGGGTTGTTTGCGCTTATTCCAAAATTTTACCAAAAGAAATTTTAGATATTTTCCCACTTGGTATTTTAGGAGTACACCCATCACTTTTACCAAAATATCGCGGACCAAGTCCAATTCAACAAGCAATTTTAGATGGCGAAGAAAAAAGCGGAGTAACAATTTATTTATTAGACGTATTGGTTGATCACGGGCCAATTTTAGCGCAAGCTGAAACAGAAATTAAAAATTTAAGTTTTGAGGAGGCTTATATAAAATTAGCTGAATTTGCTGGTAATTTACTTACAAAAACCCTTTATGATTTTTTAAATAAAAAAATAAGACCACAACCCCAAAATGAAAATTTAGCAACTTATACTAAAAAATTTAATATTGAAGACAGTTATGTTAATTTAAATGATTTAAAAGAAGCTCAAAATTTTGGGGGTAAAAAAGCGATTGAAATTTATAGAAAAATTAAAGCTTTAAACCCGGAACCCGGAGTTTGGACTGTTTATAATAACAAAAGAATAAAGCTACTTGATGCTCAAATTTTAGAAAATAAAATTAAAATAACAAAAATTCAAAAAGAAGGAGAAAAAGCAAAAAATGTAGAATTTAGAATATAATTTTTAAGAATCTTTTTTAATTAAAATCCTAAATTTATAGCCTTCTTGACGAAGAATTCCTAAACTTTCCCATTTTTTAGTATACTTTAATAAATTATAATGTATGTGCGCTAAATTTGCATCAAGTTTAGAAGCTCTAATCCCACTTCTTCTTACTGCAAAAATTCCACTAGGATTTTTTTCTAAAAGCAAACGTAAATATTCTTTTTCAAAAAAAGTTAATTCTTTTATTTGATCTAATTCTTTAAAAGAATAATAAGCTGGTATTTGCGAAGAATCTTCTTTTGCTTTTTCTTTTAATTGTTTTTCTTCTCTTACTGTTGAATGAGTAGGCAAATTGTCCTTTTTTTGTTCATCTTTTTGCTCATCGTCAGCAAGCAAATTGTCCTTAGTAGACAAATTGTCCTTTTTTCGCTCATCGCCATTAATTTGTTTTTTAAAATCAATAATACATTTTTTAAAATCTTCAAAAGTATCTTTTTCGCTTAATTCATTACCAAAAGAAATTATTATTTTATGCGGACTAACTTTTTTTATTAATAATAAATCCCTCCAAGGTTCTTTTCTAAAAAAAAGTAAAAGCTCTAGGGGATCAACCCCAATTCTTGATGCTAAATAATTTAAAGTATACTCTCTTTCGCATAATGGTTTTCGAGGACTATTGGGATTTTGGGGCGGCACAAAAAGATTATATAAACCATTTATGATTAATTTATTTAATAATAGCCGTTGTTCTTTATTATTAAAATTTTCTTTTTTAATTTCTTCCATTATGTTTTATTGTTTTTGAAAAAATTTTTTTATATTATTTTAACATGGAATCTAAAAACGGTCAATTTTCTTATCATTTTAATCAACCCCCCTCAAAAATGGGAGTAAATAAACTAAAAGAAAATCAAATAGAGCAAAAAATAAAGCAATATGAAACAAAATTGCGCAACATTCCTGTTCAAGTATTTTTAATTTTTAATAATAAATTTAATAAAAAATTAGTTTTGAAATTTATCA
>CAYMYP010000012.1:0-11336 GCA_964394705.1 uncultured Candidatus Saccharibacteria bacterium
TGGGATAAAATCGCAGATCGGTGGGAAGAAATTGTTCAGATAGTTTTATCAGAAAGGAACGCAGAACATTTTGTGAGAGTTTTAAATAAAGCTAAAGAAAAATACAAAGAAGAGGTTGAGAAAAGAGAAAGCGAATTAATTGGGGTGCCGAATTGGAATATACCGGAGACGCTTACCTTTAATGAAGATTACGAAAAAGTTAATGTTGAAAAGTCAATTATGCAGCCGTTTTACAGCGACGGGAAATGGAAAACGGAAGAGGCCTTTATTGATTTTTTGGAAAAATCAGAGAAGGTTGATTGGTGGTTCAAAAACGGCGACAGGGATGCAACATTTTTTGCCGTTCCTTATGATAATGGGGAAAAGAAACCTTTCTATGTTGATTTTATCGTGAAGTTGAAGGACGGAAGGATTGGCTTGTTTGACACTAAAGCTGGATTTACAAGACAGGTTGCCGGACCAAAAATTGACGGATTGTATAAATATATCCAAAGCGAAAATAAAAAAGGCAAAAAATGTTTTGGCGGAATAGTCGCCAATACTGAACGAAACTATCGCGGACGCTGGGTTTATTTTGACAAGGCAAGCAAGGATTTTAAGGATAACTCTTTTGAAAATTGGATTGATTTGATATTATAAGGTTGATTTGATTTTATAATAAAAAATCATCGGCTTGCCAGCGAAGCGGGTAGGGGCGGGCGGGCGAAAAGGAATGAGTTTTAGGTGAAGGAATTTTTGTCTGCTTTTATTTTTTAAATAACCTTTTTTTATGCGCAATTTGTGATGATGCATAATTCAAGATTGTTTTCAATTTAAATACTTCAAAAGACCAAATTGGAGTGGTTATAAAAATTTGACAAATTTTTGTTTTTGGTGTAAGATATATATTGATTAGTTAAGAGTCGAAAGTCCGCAAAAGCGGATTTTTTATTTATATTAGTTTATAATAAAAATATGATTAATATTAGAGATTTATCAAAAGTAGTAAAACAAATTTCAGACGAAAAAGGATTAAATCCAGAAAAAGTAATGGAAGCAGTTGAGAGTGCTTTAGCTTCAGCATACAAAAAAGAATACGGTTCAAAAGGTTGGGTGGTAAAATGTAAGCTCGATTCAAAAACAGGAAGTTTATCTTTTTATCAAGTTAAAACAGTTGTTGATAAAGATAAGGTTGCTTTTGATTTAGAAGAAAATAAAAAAACTAAAGAACAAAAAGAAGATATTATTTATTTTAATCCTGATAAACATATTTTACTTGAAGATGCTTTAAAAATTAAACCGGATGCTAAAATTGGAGAGGAATTAATTTTTAATTTGCCGACTAAAGATGAGTTTGGAAGAATTGCGGCGCAAGTTGCAAAACAGACAATTTTGCAAAAACTTCATGAAGTTGAAAAAGAAATGCTTTTAACTGAATGGAAAGATAAAGAAGGCACTATTGTAAGCGGAGTTATTCAAAGATTTGACAGGGGTAATATTTATGTAGATTTAGGCAAAACTTTAGGCATTGTTTTTCCAAATGATTCTATTCCCGGGGAACGTTATCAAGCAGGAGATAGAATGAGGTTTTTAGTTTTGGCAGTACAAGAAGATACTCGTTACCCTGGTATTATTCTTTCAAGATCTCATCCTGATTTTGTTAAAAAATTATTTGAATTGGAGGTTCCGGAAATATCAGATGGGGTAGTTGAAATAAAAGCAATTGTAAGAGAGCCGGGAAGTAGAACAAAAATTGCAGTTGCTTCTAAAGATTCAAATATTGATCCAGTCGGGTCCTTAGTCGGCCCAAGGGGAGCGAGAGTAATGGTTGTAACAAATGAATTATTTAATGAAAGGATAGATATTATTGAATGGTCAGAAGATCCTGAAAAATTTATTGCTAATTCTTTATCTCCGGCAAAAGTAAATTCTGTTGAAATTTTGCCAAGAAGAGAAGCGAGGGTTTTTGTGCCTGAAGATCAATTAAGTTTGGCTATTGGAAGAAATGGCCAAAATGTAAGGTTGGCAGCAAAATTAACTAATTGGAAATTAGATGTTAGATCTTCTTCAAATCCAGAAAAAGTTCAGGAAGGAGGCGTGGCAGAAGTAAGCGATTCTAGCGCTATAAATAATAATGTTTTAGTTGATGCAGAAGATGTTAATAAAGAAGACAAAAAATAATTTTGCTTTTTTTTAAAAAAAATATAAAATAAAAATATGATCCCAAAAAATTTTAATTTAATTCCAACAGTTATTGAAAGAACTAATGAGGGCGAAAGGGCTTATGATATTTATTCAAGGCTTCTTAAAGAAAGAATAATTTTTTTAAGTGGTCCTATTAATGATACAGTTGCAAACTCTGTAATTGCTCAGCTTTTGTTTTTGGAGCATGAAGATCCTAAAAAAGATATTAAGCTTTATTTAAATACTCCTGGTGGAATAGTTACTGCTGGTTTAGCTATTTATGATACAATGCAATATGTAAAGCCGGATGTTTCTACAATTTGTGTAGGAATGGCTGCTTCAATGGGAGCTGTACTTTTAGGCGCTGGCAAAAAAGGGAAAAGATTTGCATTGCCAAATTCTGAAATTTTGCTACACCAAGTAATGGGAGGAGTTGAAGGTCAGGCAGTAGAAGTTGAAATTACTGCACGTCAAATTATCAAATTAAGAGATAGGTTAAATAATATTTTGTCAAAACATACTGGACAGTCAATTGCTAAAATTGCAAAGGATACCGATAGAGATTTTTATCTAACAGCAGAAGAAGCAAAAGAATACGGCTTGATTGATGATATTATAAAAACAAATCATAAATAAAAATTTAAAATATTTATTTAAATACTCTTTTTGTTTTTATATACCAATCTTTAATATTTTTAAACATTTCACTTTCGTTGGAAATTAAAAATGAATTTATATTTCTAATATTTTTAGATGTTATTAGTGATTGTTTTTGAGAATATAAAAATATTGCTGGATAATCATTTGTAATTAATTCTATAGTTTTTTTAATATCGTCTTGGTTTATGTTTCTATTGGTATAAATATTATAAAGAATGTTATCTACGTTTTCATTTTTATATAAAGATAAATTTAATCCTGGCCAAAAAACAAAAGAAGAGTGCCAAAATGGATAAAGGTTGGTGGGCGGATAAATTAAATTTCCAAAAAGAAGCATTTGATAATTTCTGTTTTTTATGTTGTTTTCAATAATTTCTTCTATGGGTAATTTTACAATATTTATTTCTATTCCAATTTCTTTCCATTGATTTTTAATTTCTTCTGCTGTTTGTTCTAGAAAATCTATGTTCGGCGTTATTAAATCAAAGCTTAATTTTATAGTTTCATTTTTAATTTGTTTTTCGTAAATGTTTTCATTATTTAATTTCCACCCATTATCTTCCAGTATTTTTTTTGCTAAATCCTTATTGTAATTTTGTGAGGGGTTATAAATCCAGGGAAGCGGAGAATTTGCTTCTATTGTATAATTTTTTAAGATATTTTTAATAAGATTTTCCTTGTTAATTGAAATTGATAAAGCTTCTCTTACGCTTTGGTCTTTTAAAGCTAAATTTTGGGCTTGGTTGATAAAAATTGCGTAGTAATTTGATAGATTAAAATCAATTTGGTTATGAGGGATTTTTATTTTAGAAATATTTTCTTGGCTATCTTCTATAAATACATTAATTTGACCATTATTAAAATCTTTTAATAAACTTTCTTTGTTTGTATAAAATTTAATATTTAATTCTTTAATGTAAGGATAATTAACTGCATAGGAGTTGGCTTCTAAAAAGATATCAGAAATAAAACCATTTTTTAAAATATTAATTGATTTAAATTTGTAGGGTCCATTTGAAATTGGTTTTAAATTGTAATCTGATAATTGCCAGTTTGAAACTGGTACATCAGCAAAAATATGTTTTGGCAAAATAAAGAAATTTGAGATAATTTCTGGCGTAAAAGAATATTTTTCAGGGAACTTTAATATTAATTCAAGTTCGCTGGTTCTTTGAGCTGAAATATTTTTCCAAAAATTATAAAGCGGAGAATTGTTTTCAGCTTCTTTGATTTTATTAATAGTAAAAATTACATCATCGCTTGTAATTTTTTTTCCATCTGACCAAAAAAGATTTTCTTTTAATCTAATTGTCCAGTTTTGGTAGCTTTCGTTTGGTTCAATTTTGGAGGTAAGCGATGACAAATCTGAAAAAAGAATTCTTGTTAAGTTTTGATCTATATCAGTTTGCGCAAGAACCGGTTCTAAATTTTTTGGCTGCCCAACTAATCCAATTTTAATTATTCCTCCTTGCGCTGGTTTAATTTCAGTATTGTTTAAAATAAACATAATAGACAATCCTATAATAGAGATTAAAATTAAAAGACTAAAAATAATCAACCAAACTTTATCTTTTGAATTAAAAGCTTGATATATTTTTTTAAAAAAATTCATTAAGAAATTTCTAATTTAAAATTTTATACAATTAAACTATAAACCGATAATCCTATAAAAATTATTGTTAAAACAATTGTGCTTATAAAAATTATCTTTTCAAGTCCTCTTCTTGAATGATAAAAACTTCCGCCTTCACCGCCAAAAATAGCTGAAAGCCCAGATGATCTTTCCTGAAGCAATATTGCTATAATAATTAAAATTCCTATGATTGTTTGAATAATTCTCATAATTTTATATCTTAAATATTTTTATAAACAATGTCAAATTTATTTTATAGATCTTTATTTTTTAAATTTAATAATTATACTTAAATTAGATTGTGCCGCTATCGTCTAGTCTGGTTTAGGACGTCAGCTTCTCAAGCTGAAAACACCGGTTCAAATCCGGTTGGCGGCACAGATGGATAAAGTATTTTAAAAAAATAATTTATAATTTATAATTTAATTATGTTAAATAGCGATGCAAAATTAAATCCAAAAATATTTAAAGATAATATTGAAGAGTTGCCAACAAGAGCTGGTTATGGCGATGGACTTGTTTATTTAGGAGAGACAAATCCAAATATAGTGGCTTTATGCGCTGATTTAAAAGAATCAACATATAATTCTTTATTTGCTAAAAAATTTCCAGATAGATTTTTTGAATGTGGTGTAGCTGAACAAAATATGGCAACTGTTGCTGCTGGACTTGGAATTTCTGGTAAAATTCCTTTTATTGCTTCTTATGCTACTTTTTCGCCAGGAAGAAATTGGGAACAAATTAGAACAACTATTGCTTATAATGATTCTAATGTAAAAATCGCCGGTCATCATGGCGGAATATCTGTTGGCCCAGATGGTGCAACACATCAAGCAACAGAAGATATTGCAATAATGCGTGCAATGCCAAATATGAAAGTTGTTGTACCAGTGGATGCAATTGAAGCAAAAAAAGCAACAATTTTTGCTGCAAATATTTGGGGACCGGTTTATTTAAGATTTCATCGAGAAAAAACCCCAATTATAACAACTGAAGAAACTCCATTTGTTTTGGGTAAAATTCAAATTTTTTGGCAATCAAAAAAACCAGAGGTATTAATTATTGGGACTGGTCCAATTTTATATAATGCTTTAGTTGCGGCAAATGATTTAGAAAAAGAAAAAATTGGAACAGTTGTTGTAAATTGCCATACTATTAAGCCTTTAGATAAAGAAATTATTAATTTAGCTAAAAAATATAAAGCAGTGGTGACAGTTGAAGAGCATCAAATTACAGGCGGGTTAGGCGGCGCAGTTTCTGAATTTTTAGCTCAAAATTATCCAGTGCCAATGGAGTTTATTGGTCTTAAAGATACATTTGGTGAATCAGGACCGCCAGCGCAATTAATTCAAAAATATAGGCTTGATGTAAAAGATATTAAAATGGCTGTAAAAAGTGTTTTAAAAAGAAAAAAATAAATGTTTGATATTGTTGCAATTGGCTCGGTTACTTTTGATAATTTTTTAGAGGTTGATTCGCCAAAAATTTTTTGGGATAAAGTACCAACAAAGCAGGCTTTAGTTTTTCCTTTAGGAGAAAAATTAGAAATTAAAAATATTGCGCAGTGTTTAGGTGGAAATTCAAGTAATGCTGCTGTAACTTTTAGTAGACAAGGATTTAAAACTGCTTGCGTTGCTAAAATTGGAAATGATATTTATGGCGGATTTATTTTAAATAAACTTCGCGAAGAAAAAATAAATACTAATTTAATGGTTATTGCTAAAAATTTGCATACTGCTTATTCAACAATTTTATTAAATCAAGGCGAAAGAACAATTTTAAGTTATCACGGCAGTTCCAATTATTTAAGTTTAAATGATTTAAAATTAAATCAAATGAAAAGCAATTGGTGGTATGTTTCTTTACCTGGCGAATCTTATAAAATTTTTAATAAATTAATTAATTTTGCTTATAAAAATGGAATTGCTGTGGCTTTTAATCCAAGTGGATATCATTTGAAAAAAGATAGGGGTTCAATTTTAAAAAATTTAGATAAAATTGCGGTTTTGCTTTTAAACGAAGAAGAGGCCTCAATGCTTATTGGAATTTCTTGGAAAAAAGAAAAAATGGTTTTTCAAAAGTTAGATAAATTAATGCCTAAAATTTTAGTTGTAACTTCCGGTAAAAATGGCGCAATAATTTCTGATAATAATTATATTTATTCAAGCGGAATTTTTAAAGAAAAAAAATTAATTGATAGAACTGGCGCTGGAGATGCTTTTGGTTCCGGATTTGTTGCAGGACTTATGGAATGGAAAGTGGATTTTAAAAATATTAAAAATGTTTCTAAAGATGTAATTAATTATGCAATTCGTTTAGCAACAGCAAATGCAACATCAGTAGTTGAACATATTAGCGCAACAGCTGGAATTTTAAAGAAAAATATATTTTTAAATTCAAGTCGTTTTAAAAATTTAAATATTAAAGTAGAAAAAATATGAAAGCAGCAGAATATTTATCAAAAATTTTAAATGTATCTGAAGATTTGCTTATAAATTTAGAATCAGAAATGGTAAAGCGAACTGGTCAAAGCGGAGTGTTAGCGAAAGTTGCTGAAGAAAACGAAGCTTTAATTAATAAAACCCTAAAACTTTTAAATAGTAGTCAAAGGAACGCTGAGCATGTTAAATTAATTTTAAGAGAAATTTCATTTATTCATGAAAAATTTTTATTGGATTTTTTAGAAATCATTGAAGGCAAAAACCGATTTGAAAAAGCAATAAATATTGCAAGAAAAATTGCAAAAGTCCCCCACGGCGTTTTTTTAAAAAAAGAAAAAGCAGAAAAATTTTTATTGCAAAGAGAATCTCCAAATCTTTTAAAGTATTTAAAATGTAAATCAATGGAAGAAGTTTTGGCGCGCTATGATGTTTTTGAAATTTGGAGCGCATTAAGATTTGTAGAAACAAATGAATGGATGCATCAAACTTTTGATGAAATTTATAAAAATTTAACGCCAGAAGATTTT
This sequence comes from uncultured Candidatus Saccharibacteria bacterium, assembly GCA_964394705.1. Lineage (GTDB taxonomy): Bacteria > Patescibacteriota > Minisyncoccia > UBA6257 > 2-01-FULL-56-20 > CAYMYP01. The sequence goes on from CAYMYP010000012.1 coordinate 7,425, forward strand.
GAAAAAAGGAATATTCAAATTAAAGTTTTAGGAGAGGAATGGCGCGATATTGCAGAAAAATTTGTAGAAAAAAAACATCATAATGTTAGCCATCTTAAGGAATTTGGAATTATTTTTTTAAATCCAATAGCTGAAAATATTCCTGGGAAATTTTTAAGAGATTTTGCTTTAATTTTGCATTATTTTCACGAAATTAGTTTTTATTCCAAAATGTTTTTAAAATATATGTATACAAAAGATTTTTCAGAAAAGTTTAAATCGCTTTTAAGAGGTGATGTAAAAGAATATAAAGATTTAGACAATTTAAATAAAAATAAATTTTATTGGCCGATTATACAAAGATATTTATGGAAGGAAAATCCGAATGACCCGCGTCTTTTTATGCAACGTGTAAATCCTGAATCATTACATTGGGCGCGTGGAGAAAGAGATTTGGGTACAATAAGCGGGGTAGGTGAAAGGCTTGATTTAAATTTGTGGCATAATTTAGATTGGGTTGGCGGCATTTTTGAAGACGGACAGTCTGAAATAATTAGTTTTGATTTGGAAGATAATGTGATGTCAGCAGTTGCTTTTGCTGAAGGTAAAAACGAGTATTTTAATTATCATCAAAGAGAAGCAATGTGGACAAAAATATTTGCTGAATATGTTGGCGGCGAACAAAATTTAGAAAATATTTTAATTAATAATTTTTTTGAAGGTATAATTGGTTTTTAAAAATAAATGGCAAATTTAAAAGAATTAATTTTAAATTTAAATAAAAATTATGGTGTAATTTGGCATTTTAATGTTTCTGATATTTCAATGATTTATGGAGTAGTTGAGGCAGCAAAAAAATTCAATAAACCTGTAATTTTGGGATTATCAGAAGGAGAAAGAAAATTTTTAGGGATAAAACCAACTTTAGCTTTTATTAAAGAATTAAAAAAAGAATATAATTTAGACATTTTTTTAAATGCGGATCATAGTTACTCAGTAGAATCAGCAAAAGAAGCAATTGATAGTGGTTTTGATTCTGTTATTTTTGATGGAGCAAATTTGCCATTAGAAGAAAATATTTTAAAAACAAAAGAAGTTGCAAATTATGCTCGCAGCAAAAATTTAGAGGTATTAATTGAAGGAGAATTAGGATATATTGGAAGTCATTCAAAAATTTTGTCTAAAGATGAAGTAGAAAAAGTTTTAAATAATTATGTTAAGTTAGACGATGTTTTAAAATTTGTAAATGAAACAAAAGTGGATTTATTTGCGCCTGCGGTTGGGAATTTGCATGGAATTGTTTTAGAAAATGAAAAAGTTATAAATCCAAAATTAAATATTGATTTAATTAAAGAAATTAAACAAAAAACACAAATGCCTTTGGTTTTACATGGTGGTTCTGGGATATCAAATGAGGATTTTATACGATCGGTTCAAGCAGGAATTAATATTATTCATATTTCTACAGAATTAAGAATTGCTTGGAAAGAAGAACTTAAAAAATCCTTACTTACAAACGAAAAAGAATATGCTCCTTATAAAATTTATGAACCGGTAGTTTTAAAAATTTCAGAAATTGTTTCTAAATATTTGGCTTTAATTTAATTTGCTTTTTAACTTAAAATTTTTATAAATTATTTAATTATGAATGAATTTAAGTTGGTTTCAAAATTTAAACCAGCTGGAGATCAACCTAAGGCAATTGAAGCTTTAGTAAAAAGGATAAAATGCGGATGTAAACATTCAGTTTTGCTTGGCGTAACTGGATCTGGCAAAACTTTTACTATTGCAAATGTTATTGCAAAAGTTAATAAACCTACTTTAGTAATTGCGCATAACAAAACTTTAGCCGCCCAATTATGCAATGAATTAAAAGAATTTTTTCCTTATAATTCAGTTAATTATTTTGTATCTTATTATGATTATTATCAACCAGAAGCATATATTCCACAAACTGATACTTATATTGATAAAGAAGCTTTAATTAATGAAGAAATTGATAAATTAAGACATGCGGCAACAACTGCTTTACTTACGCGCCGGGATGTAATTATAGTTGCTAGCGTTTCTTGCATTTATGGATTAGGAGCTCCAGAAGTTTATGCGCAAAATATTTTGCATTTTCGGCTCGGTGATGAAATTAATAGACAAGAGTTTATTCGCAAATTAGTTGCTTTACAATATATTAGGACAAATTCTGATTTAAAAAGAGGAAGTTTTAGAGTAAGAGGTGATATTTGGGAAATTATGCCGCCAGATAGAGAAATAATTTATGAATTAGAGGTTGAAAATAATAAAATTAAAAGTATTTATGAAATTAATCCAGTAAAAGGATTTATGCCTGGCGAGACTCCAAAATTTGATGAACTTTATATTCCGCCAGCAAAACATTTTATTACTGAAATTCCTCAAAGAGAAAGAGCAATTCAATCAATTTTAGAAGAATTAAAAGAAAGATTAAAATATTTTGAAAAACATAAAAAATATTTAGAAGCAGAAAGACTTGAAAGGCGTACAAAATTTGATGTAGCAATGTTAAGAGAAGTTGGTTATTGTCACGGGATTGAAAATTATTCAAGGCATTTGTCAGGAAGAGCTCCTGGAGAACCACCTGAAACATTACTTGATTATTTTCCAAATGATTTTTTAACTATTATTGATGAATCTCATGTTACAATTCCGCAAATTAAGGGGATGTATGAAGGTGATGCTTCTCGTAAAAAAACATTAATAGAATATGGATTTCGCCTGCCATCTGCATTAGATAATAGACCTTTAAAATTTAATGAATTTTTATCAAGAGTTTTTCAAATTATTTATATGTCTGCAACCCCGGCTGATTTTGAAAAAGAAAAAGCCTTAGCTGATGAATGCAATAAAAATTGTAAGGTTCCACCAATTGTAGAACAAATTATTAGGCCAACCGGCTTAGTTGATCCTAAAGTAATCATTCGTCCGGCTCGTGGCCAAATTAATGATTTAATTAAAAGAATTAAAGAAAAAGTTAAAAATAAAGAAAGGGCATTAGTAACAACCCTAACTAAAAGAATGGCAGAAGATTTAACTGCTTATTTAGAAGATCAAAAATTTAAAGTAAATTATATTCATAGCGATGTTAAAACAATTGATAGAATTAAAATTTTAACAGCTTTGCGTAAGGGAATTTTTGATATTGTGGTTGGCGTTAATTTATTGAGAGAAGGGCTTGATTTACCAGAAGTGGCATTAGTTGCAATTTTAGACGCGGATAAAGAAGGATTTTTGCGAAGCGAAACTTCTTTAGTTCAAATTATTGGAAGAGCAGCAAGGAATATTAATAGTGAAGTGGTTATTTATGCTGATAAAATTACTGGTTCAATTGAGCGAGCTGTAAAAGAAACAGAACGCCGAAGAAAACTTCAATTAGCTTATAATAAAAAATACAACATTAAGCCGAAAACAATTATTAAAGAAATTAAAGATATTTTGCCAGAAACTGATAAAATTTTATCTTTAGAAACTAAAGTATTGCCAAAATCAAAAGATGCAATTTTAAAATTAATTAATCAAAAAGAACAAGAAATGAAAGAAGCGGCAAGAAAGTTAGATTTTGAATTAGCCGCAATTTTAAGAGATGAAATTAGGGAATTAAGCAAAAATTTAAAAAAATAGTTAGATTTAAAACACAAAATACAAAATTAGCAAGGTTATATTTATTAGTAGCTAAATTGGCGTTTTGCGATGAGGTAAAATTAGTACATAAATTTGTTTTTATAATTTTTTTTAAATATATTTATGCCGATGTAACTCAATTGGTAGAGCAGGCGCTTCGTAAACGTTAGGTTGTCGGTTAAAGCCCGACCATTAGCTCATTTTAAACAAAAATTTAAGTCTCAAACTCCAAAAAACAATACCCAAAAAAAAGTAAAAAATTTTAAATTTTTTAATATATAA